>NZ_JAYMZR010000060.1:0-48706 GCF_035828615.1 Streptomyces sp. H27-D2
GAGGCCGCCGAGGGGGCGCGGCCGCTCGGCGGGCTCGGCCGGTTCGTCGTAGAGCCAGACCGCCGCGCCGATCCGGCCGGTGGGGCGTCCGGAGCGGGTGGCGTCGGGCGAGGCGGCGGGGGCGGCGGAGTCCGGGGTTCCGGCGGCGGCGGGGGCGGCGGGGTCAGCGGGGTCAGCGGGGTCCAAGGGGGCCTTGGTGGGGACCGGCGAGTCCGCCGTGGCGGCGGCAGCGGCGTGGGAGACCTCGGCGGTGGTGTCCGAGACGGTGGGGCCGGGGGTGGCGGAGTCCGGGGCGGCGGGGTCGGCGGGGTCGGCGTGGGGGTCGCCGTCCGTAGAAAATCCGGTACCGGTGCGGGCGTCGATGCTCAGCGAAATGGCGTAGCTGGCGGCGTAGCCCAGTCTGGCCGCGACCTCGCGGTGCCGGGGATCGAGGTCGGCCTCGCTCGGAATGTCGGGGCGGGCGATCTCGGGGCGCTCGCCGTCCGGCACGGGCAGCCCGTCGAGCAGTCGCGCGTACGAGGAGGAGCTGCGCGGCACCGTCTCGATGGTTCCCAGATCGGCGCGGCCCAGGCCGAGGCCGACGGTGGTCTCGGGGCCTCGGCCGTCGGCGGGCTCCAGGGCGATCAGGCCGCGGCGGGCGCCGACGAGCGCGGCGCCGGCCCGCAGCAGCTCGTGCAGCGCCTCGTCGAGGGTGTCGGTACGAGCCAGCCGCTCGGTGAGTTCATGCAGCGTCGTGAGGTCGGAGATCCAGCCGGCGAGGCGGTCCTGGACGGCATCCACGGCGGGGGCCCCAGGCGTGGGGGCACCGGTCGGGGCGTCCTGGCGCGGGGCGGCTGCCGGGGCGGCCTGATCGGCGGGCGCGGCATTGTGCGCCGGGGCCGGAACACCGGAATCGATTCCGGCCACTTTTGGCAGATGCGGGGCGCTCATGATCTAAGACTTTCGGTGCGTTCGGTAAAAGCCGAGGTAGCGCCGATATTTGTTGTTGAAAGCTTGATTTTGTTGTTTTTTGTTGTGAGGCCGGGTCGGCCCTGCATTTTCTTCAATAGCATCGCAAACCCCCATGTCATGCTGCGCCGCTATCAATCACTCCACATGTACACGCACCGGCGATGTGATGTCCAGCATTGTCCCCACGGTGTTCTTGGTGTCCGAGTGGCTTCCAGCAGCTGTTAAGTTTGGCCGGAAAATAGCCCACCTGGCGTCCATCAGGGGTCGACTGGCGTCGATCGACAGCGCGTCATTTCGACCATGGCGGGTACGTACCCGATGCGGGACAGTTGCGGGACAGGGGCAGTTGGCGTCCCTCCGGAACCCCGCGGCGGGCGCGAGCGTCCTACTCATCGACGGCGGCGCGCCACCCACCTTCCTCGCACCCCCCGGGCGAGGACGGGGCCCGAGTGGCGGGAAACGCACCACAGACGGCAAGCGCCATACGTGCGCCACCCATCGCTACGTTTCGCGCTCGGTCTGCACCGGCTGCTCATGCCGCAGGCTGAGGGAACGATGCACCGGCTCATCCGCACAGTTGCTTCTGATCGACCGATCAACGTACCGATCAACGTGGTGTGTCAGGCCGGAAGCGCCGTACGGCGGCCCAACCGGCATGGAGTGCCATGGTCAGTCCCCTGCCTCCGGTGGGGGCCCACCCTCGGCGTTCACGGAAAGGAACGAGCGCTCATGCGCGAGATCCTCGGTAGGCGACGCAAGCCCCGGCTACGGCGGAGTGAGAGGTCGGCGCTGCTCCGCGCCGCGCTCACCTGCGCCACGAAGTGGCAGTGGCCCGTACTCCCGGGTGTGGGGTTCCAGTCCACTGGAAACCCGCGGGGCGGTGCGCCCCGCTGCGGCTGTCCGCAGCACGCCGACTGCGCGGTGCCCGGCGCGCACCCCTTTGACCCCGGCCTGCTGGCCGCCACCACCGACCCCCGGATGGTGCGCTGGTGGTGGGCGAACCGCCCGGACGCCCCCGTGGTGCTCGCCACCGGCGGCAGCGCCCCCTGCGCACTGAGCCTGCCCGCCGCCGCGGGACCGCCCGCGCTGGCCGCCTTCGACCTGCTGGGCGTGCGCCTCGGCCCGGTCATCGCGACCCCCACGCGCTGGTCGATCCTGGTCGCCCCGTACTCACTGGAGGAGTTGGGCGAACTCCTGCACGCCCAGGACTGGGTGCCCAGCTCGCTCCGCTTCCACGGCGAGGGCGGCTACGCGGTGCTGCCGCCCTCGCAGGGCGCCACCGGCGGCGTCCACTGGGAGCGCCCGCCGCCCGCCGGCGACGCGGCCCCCTGGCTGCCGGACGTCGGCTCGGTCGTGGACGTCCTCGTCGACGCGAGCACCGGCGCGCCGGACACCGGCAGCCGCCTCGCCTACTGAGCGCTCCGTAGTCGGACCGGCGGTCGAGCGGCAGCCGTGCGCCATTCGAGCGGCCCGGTCATTCGATCAACCTGGTCGGCCACGTCCACACGCGTTCACTCATACGGGTGCGGCGTGGCCGGAGATGTACGGGAAACGGGTGCGCGGCCACCCTCAAGGCCGGGTCGCGGCGGCTATGTTCGGCTTACATCAAGCCGTCGGGCCAAGCTGTCGAGCCGAGCCGTCGAGCGTCCGCAGCGAGTCGCAGGTGGGTCCCCATGGAGCGCGCGTCCAATCTCCGCATGATCGCGCTCGCCAGCGTCGCGGCGCTGGCCGTCGCGCTCCCGCTGGCCGCCGCGACCGCGGGACCGGCCGGTTCGGGTGAGCCGAAGACCGGCCGGCAGCAGCGCGATCCGCAGTCGGGCACGGCGGACGGGCGGGACGGCGGGCAGGACGGCGCCGCCGCCGGCTCAGGCCGGCGCGAGAGCGCCCCACGAGCCGGCGGCGGCCCGGACGGCGAGCCCGCGGGGCACGGGCGAGGGGACGGGGAAGAGCGGGCGCGGGGCGGCCGGCCACTCGCCGGAATCGGTCTCGACGGTCCGGACGGCGCGCGTCGCGCGAGCCACGCATGCGGGCCCGAACTCGCCTCTCCGGAAGGGATCGAGGCGCAGACCTGCGTGTTGACCGAAGGCCGCGACACCTGGGCGCGCACCTACTACCGCAACGCCACGGGCGGACCGCTGCACGCCGTACTGAGCCTCATGCGGCCGGACGGACGGACCCGGCAGGCGCACTGCGAGGTGCGGGAGGCGGACGAGCCGGGCGTCTGCGAGACGCCGCGTCAGGCGCGCGTCCAGGGGACCAAGGGGGCGCCCGAGGGGCAGCGTGCCGCGTACACGGCGGTGGCGGAGATCGCGTCGGCCGACGGGGAGCGGCTGCTGCTGCGCTCCGGCAGCAACGCTCCGGTGCGCGGCGGGGCGGCTGCGCCCGGGAGCGGCGGGAAGCGCGCGGCCGATGCCGGGCACGGATCTGATTCCGGAGCTGATTCCGGGTATGAAAACGCCCGGTCGCTGGCGACGGGGGATGCACCAGCGACCGGGCTCCAAGAACGGTAACAAGAGATCGGCGGTTAGCAAATTCGAACGCGGAATTCCGGACGGGGATTTACCGACGGGTACGGGGAGTTGTGACCGGAGTCACGCCTTCATCCCCCGTCCCGGAGCGCCGCTCCCGTCCAGGGCTCCGAGGTCAGCTCAGCGTCACCTGACGGTTGGTGAGGCCGCCGCGGGACCGACGCTCCTCGGGCGTCAACGGCGCGTTCGACGCGAGCGCTTCGGCGAGCCGTTCGGCGAAGGCCGCCGCGGGCTTCTCGATCTCCTCCGCGCCCATTCCCGCCGGCAGGTCCCAGACGGGCACGACGAGGCCGTGCGCGCGGAACGAGCCGACCAGCCGGGTCCCCTCGCCGAGCGAGGAGGCGCCCGCCGCGTGCAGCCGGGAGAGAGCGTCGAGCAGCTTCTCCTCCGGGTGCGTCATGACCCAGCGCAGGTGGTTCTTGTCCGGCGTCTCGCACCAGTACGCGGCGTCGACGCCGGTCAGCCGGACGGTCGGGATGGCGGCGTCGTTGGCCCGCTCCAGGGAGGCGGTGACCTCGGCGGTCGCGTTCGCGGCGTCCTCGACCCAGAACTCGAAGCCGGCGTGGATGACCGGTTCGAAGGGGGCCCCGGTGTCGAGCAGGTCTTGTAGACGCGGCCCGTCGGACGTGGTTCGCTCGGCGGCGACCGGAGTGCCGGGCTCGGCCACCAGCGCGCGGCTCAGCACGTCCGCCAGGTCCCGGCTGATGTCGCCGGAGGCGGTGTCGTTCTGCAGTCCGACCAGCACGGCGCCGTTGTCGCGGCGCAGCGCGGGCCAGGCCATCGGCAGCACGGTGGCGAGCGTGACGGAGGGAACGCCCTCGGGCAGGCCGCCCTTGAGGGTCAGCTCGATGGTCGCGGCGGGGACGAGCTCGCGCAGCGCCACCCAGTCGCATTCGCCCGGCAGCCCCTCGAAGGGGCGCTGGACCAGCTCGGCCACGGCGTGCGCGGCGGCCCGGCCGTGACAGGCCTTGTACCGGCGGCCCGAGCCGCAGGGGCAGGGCTCACGTGCGCCGACGACTCCGATCCCACCGTCGGTGAGTTGCGCGGCGGACGGCTTGACGGCCTTCGTCTGAGGGCGGCGCTTCTTGGCCATGCGTGCGTGTCTCCCGATCGGTATGTACGGTTCCGGCGCGAGCCTAGCGGTCGGCCGTACGGGCCGTACGAAGCCTGGACACACGGCTTGGATCACGGGGGCGGGGCAGGGGCGGACGCGGGCTCGTACGGGAGGCTCGGAGGCGCGGCCGGGACCGGCACGCGGCCGGGACTACCTGAGGTCGTCGAAGCGGTCCAGGCCGTGCAGATCATCCAGTCCGTCGAGGCCGTCCAAGTCGCCCAGATCGCCCAGATCGCCCAGGTCTTCGAGGCGCGGGCCGGGGACCGTCGCGGATTCCGGCGCGGAGGCGGGCGCGGAGCCCGTCGCGGATCGCGGCTCGGGTTCCGCCGCGGGGCCGGGCTCGCGGCCGGGCTCGGGAGCCGCGCCGCGCCGCGCACGGCGTCCCCGGGGCGGGGCCGCGGCCGGCCGGGGGTCCCGGTCCGGGGTGCGCGCAACGCGCGTAGCGAAAGTGTCGTGAGGGGCGAGCACCGCCCAGACCGTCACCTCGCCGGGGGCGTCACGGACGCCCCACTCACGGGCCAAAGCTCGGATGATTGCGAGACCGCGGCCGCCGCGGGCGGTGACGGACGGAGTGGCCGGAAGCGGCCGGGTCGGACCGCCGCCGTCGGTGACCGAAATGCTGAGCCGCCCCCGCGCGTCGACCCGCCAGGACGCGTGGACGCGGCCGTCCGCGGTGAGCGGACTCGCGTGCCGGTACGCGTTGCTGAGCAGTTCGGACAGGACGAGCACGCCGTCGTCCACCACCGCGTCGGGGACACCGCTCGCGCGCAGTTCCTCGCGCATACGGCGCCTCGCTTCGCCGACACCCGTCGGACCATGGGGTACAGCCATGATCGACGAAGCCGACACCTCCTGTGCCACCACTAACGCCACCCCCGGAACCTCCTTCGCTCCACGCCAAAGAATCGATGCCCCAATGGACTGGACCGGAAACCGGCCAACTCCCATCCGGTGATGCACTCGTAGCGATCAAATACGTGCTGAACGCGCCGGTGCACTCCCTGTAATGCGTTCGTGGCGTCAGTGGTCGAGCCCATGGCCGGCGGCTCGAATTCCCGTCAATTCCTTTACGGGCGACCGAGTTGATTCAGCACCTGTTTGGGGCGGTTTGTGATGACTGCATCCACTCCCAGCCGGGCGCACAGCTCGACATCCTCCGGTTCGTTCACCGTCCAGACGTGCACCCGGTGGCCCGCCCGGTGCGCCCGCGCGACGTATTCGGGGTGCGCGCGGATGATCCGCATGCTCGGTCCCGCGATCGTCACGCCGGGCGGAAGCTTGCCGTCCCGGTGCCTCGGTGTGACGAACGGCATCAAGTAGACGGTGGGCAGAGCCGGGGCCGCGGCCCGCACCCGGTGCAGCGAGCGAGCCGAGAAGCTCATGACGCGAACGGGCGAACGCGAGCCGGCGGGCGGATCGGCGAGATCGTACCGGCGGAGCAGACCGAGCAGCCGGTCCTCGACCTGGCCGGCCCAGCGGGTCGGGTGCTTGGTCTCGATGGCCAGCTCGACCGGGCGGCCGGCGTCGGCGACGAGCTCCAGCAGCCGCTCCAGCGTCAGCACGGAGGTGCGCTCGCGGTCGGCGCCGCCGGGGGGCCGCGGGCCGCCGCCGAGGCCGTACGGAGCCGTCGCGCCCGGGGGCGACGCCGACAGGTCCGAGGCGGCGCAGCCGCCGCCGTCGAGGTGCGGCGCGTCCAGGTCGGGGGCCTCGTGGTCGGTTGCGTGGCCCTTCCAGGAACCGAAGTCGAGGGCCGAGAGATCGGACAATTCGAGCGTGGAGACGGCGCCGCGACCGTTGGAGGTGCGGTTGACCCGGCGGTCGTGGACGCAGACGAGATGCCCGTCGGCGGTCAGCCGGATATCGCATTCGAGCGCGTCGGCGCCGTCCTCGATGGCTTTGCGATAGGCGGCCAGGGTGTGTTCGGGAACCTCCTCGGAGGCTCCGCGATGGGCGACGACGGCAGTGGTGTGCGGACCGGGACGAACGTCCTGGGCCGGGCGCGCATAGGTCACCGCGTTATGGTGCCACCGCCTACCGGCGAGCCGCGCACACGGCGGCCGGTCGCGTGGCTGCGGATGCGTTCGTTTTGTCCGGGATAAAGGATGGCGGGCAGGACGGGCGCCGCCCCTTACGGCGCTCTGACGCGCTGTGGGCAAGGCTGTACGCAGACACGTGAACACTTGGGTCCGGGATGTCCGGATGACATGCCCGCGTCGGCAGCGCGGCGGCAGCAGCCGGCACGCTGCGCGGCGCGGGCATGTGGGACGCCCCGGACCGGACGAAGCGGGCCGCAAGCAAGACAGCCGCGAGGCCGCAAGCAAGACAGCCGCAAAGGCCGTGAATGCCGCGTAATAGAGGAGAGAACTGTGAGCACCGAGAACGAGGGCGCTGCCGTTCCGCCTGCGGCGCAGCCGCCGACGGCACCCCCGTCGCCGGGCGCCGCACCCGAACCGGCGCCCGCGCCCCCCGCGCCGGACTTCGCGCCGACGGTCGCGGATCACGACCCCGCGACGTCCGCCGGCGCCCCCGCCACTCCCGTTGATCCCGCCGCCCGCCCCTCGACGCCCGGGGGCGCCGCTCACGGGGCCCCCGGGGCCTCTGCGGACCAGGGACCGTACGCCGCCGGACACTCCGGCGCGCCCGCGGCGGACGTCACGGCCGTAGGCGGCACATGGGCCCACCAGACTCCGCCGCCGCCCCCGTACGGCGGCGGGCAGCCCGGCCCCGGCTACGGCGGCGGGCAGGGCGACCCGGCCGGCCAAGGTGGTCAAGGGGCTCCGGGGGGCCAGGGCGGTCACCCCGGACACCCTGGCTACGGCGGCGGCCCCGCCGGTCCGCCCGGCCCCTGGGGCGCTCCGTCGGTGCCGCTGCCCCCCGGCCCCGCCAAGCGGTCCGGTGGCATCGTCGCGGCCGTGCTGGCCGCCGCGCTGGTCGCGGGCGGCGTCGGCGGCGGCATCGGCTACTTCGCCGCGGACCGCAACGACAGCGGCAACTCGACGACCGTGGCCGCGTCCGGCGACCCGAAGAAGCTCAACCGCGCGCCGGACTCGGTCGCCGGAATCGCGGCCAAGACACTGCCGAGCGTCGTCACCATCGACGCCCAGGGCAGCGGCGGCGAGGGCGGCACCGGAACCGGCTTCGTCTACGACAAGCAGGGCCACATCCTCACCAACAACCACGTGGTGGCCAGCGCGGCCGAGGGCGGCAAGCTCAACGTCACCTTCTCGAACGGCAAGAAGTACGCCGCCGAGGTGGTCGGCCGGGCCAAGGGCTACGACGTGGCCGTGATCAAGCTCAAGAACGTCTCGGACGCGAACCTCACCCCGCTGCCGCTCGGCGACTCCGACGCGTCGACCAAGGTGGGCGACTCGACGATCGCCATCGGGGCCCCGTTCGGCCTCTCCAACACCGTCACCACCGGCATCATCAGCGCGAAGAACCGCCCGGTCGCCTCCGGCGACGGCACCAGCAAGAACGCCTCGTACATGAGCGGCCTGCAGACCGACGCCTCGATCAACCCGGGCAACTCCGGCGGCCCGCTGCTCAACGCGCAGGGCGCGGTCATCGGCATCAACTCGGCGATCCAGTCCGCCGGCAGCGGCGGCGGCCCCGGCGAGAGCCAGCAGTCCGGCAGCATCGGTCTCGGCTTCGCCATCCCGATCAACCAGGCGAAGCGGGTGGCCGACACCCTGATCAAGACCGGCCAGCCGGTCTACCCGCGAATCGGCGTCCAGGTCGCCATGCAGGAACAGGGCGAGGGCGCCCGCATCTCCAAGACCGGCAACGGCGGCAGCCCCTCCGTAACCCCGAACGGCCCCGCCGACAAGGCCGGCCTGAAGCCCGGCGACGTGATCACCAAGCTCAACGACACGGTCATCGACAGCGGCCCGACCCTGATCAGCAACATCTGGATGCACAAGCCGGGCGAGAAGGTGACCCTCACCTACAAGCGCGACGGCAAGCAGGCCACAGCCGAGGTGACCTTGGGCGAGCAGAAGGGCGACAGCTGACGGACGCCTGACGCGTTAGTCTGTCCCTCGCGTCGTCCGGATCCGGACGACGCGAGGAGAGTTGCCCGAGCGGCCTAAGGGAACGGTCTTGAAAACCGTCGTGGCAGCGATGTCACCGTGGGTTCAAATCCCACACTCTCCGCGCAGGTCAGCTCAGGCGCTGGTCAGAAGGGGTGCCCCTGTTACGGGGGCACCCCTTCGGCGTGAGCGCGTCTCACTTTGTCCGGCCTGATCCCGGATCGTGCAGGCAACGCCAGGGATTGCCGGTGCGATCGGTGGCGGGGCGGTCGCGACGACCATCGGAATCAGCGGCGTGAATCAACGGTGTGAAAGACAACTGCTACTGAGGAGTGCCATGTTCCGTTTCAATCAGCCGGAGATCGCCCTGGTCGTCCTGCGCGACGCGGACGAGATCCGTGACGCCGTGCAGCGGGCGTTGGTCACTGCCGACGCGGACGAACGGCCGGGCCTCGAACGCGCCGCGGCCGTCATCGCGGAGGAACACGCTCGTACGGATGCCGAGTTGCGGGTGCGCTGGGCGCGGCGGACTCTCGCCGACGGGGGTGTGGACGCGCAGGACGGCCACGTCGCCGCTGTGCGTGCGATGCGCCTGGCGGTCCCGGGCATGAGTCTGCTCGTGGCGAACCAGCTCGTGAAGGAAGCGACCGGGAAGGCGTAGCCGACGCTCCGCCCCGCGCAAGCGCCAGGTCGATGAGGTGGGTCTGCGCGCCGAGTATGAAGTGAGCCGGCGGGATGTCTCCGTGGATCCACCCTCCGGCGTGCAGGTTGGCCACGGCTCGGGCACATGATGCAGCCGAGGCGTGGTCGGGAGCGTCGTCCGCCCACCTCTGTCCGTCTGCCTCTCGGTCGCGGAACCGTTGCCACAGGTGCCAGAGGTCTTGACCGCTGTGCCAGGGTTGGACGTTCCAGGTGCCGTGGGCCCACATCCCGTAGTCCACGCCGCGGCGCCCGAGCAGGACATCCGGGATTGTGTGGGCACCCAGAAGCCGAACGACGAGGCGCGGCCGACCGTCACCGGTCGCCCGTCAGCCGCTCAGCCCGCCGCCGCACGTCGCGCCGCCGACGCGATCGTGGCCTCGGCTTCGCGCCGGCTGAGGCCCGTGCCGATGGCGGCTTCGATCAGGGCGGACGCCAGCGCTTCGCCGCCGCCCGTTTCGTATGCCCGGCACGCGGCCCAGAAGAGTCGGTCGTTGCGGCGGCCGGGGCGGGAGTCGCGGACGAATTGGATCAGCCCGGCGGACTGTTGCGGCGAGCTGGGCGGGGGGGAGCGCGCCGGGGGAGCCCGGTGGGCTGTTCGCGCTGGGGGGCTGGTGCGGGGTGGTGAGCAGGCGGAGCAGGGCGGGTGGGGCCGGGGCGGGGAGTACGAGGCCGGGGGAGGCCAGGCGGTAGGTGCCGCGGGTGGTGCGGGAGCCGGGGCCGACGAGGTAGCCGCCGCTGCCGCGTACGTCGATGCCCGGTGCGAGGCGGCCCGCTGAGTTGGGGACGGCGGTGTCGGGCGGTCCGGTGAGCCAGAGGTGGCGGCCGCCGCTGGGGGTGAGGACGGTGACCGTGGGCGGCACGGTGAAGTGGTGGGCGCGGGCGAGTTCGTCGAGGGCGGCGAGGCTGTCCGCGCCGTCCTTCACGTCCAGGTCGAGCCCGATCAGGTGGTGCGGGGCGCGGCCGCAGGCGATGCCGTAGCCGGTCGCCCAGGGGGCGGCGGCGAACAGCCGCCTGATCACGGCGGGGTCGGAGCCGGCGTCGTGGACTCCGTGTCCGAACCGGCCGCACTCCCCCCGGCATCGCACCGGCGTGCGCTCCTCGCGGTGCGCCCCCCTCACCGCCGGGAGCTTGGTGCGCGACAACGGGATGACGGCCAGCCCGAGGCCGGCGGCGACCAGGGCGTGGGACAGCGCCGGGGAGGCGGGCCGGGACGGGCCCCGAGGCGTTGGTTGTGGCGAAGCCTGCGGCGGGCCGGAGGCGGCATGGCGGTCTGTGGAGGCCATGGTTCATTTTCGTACGAACGTTCGAAGACGGGAAGGGGCTCGGCTGGAATGTGGCTGCGGCGGCGAGGTTGGCCGAAAGGTGCCGAAACGGTTCGCCTCTTGTGGCGCCTGGGGATTGATGGCCTGGAGGGGGGTGAATTGGAGCCTCGGGGCGTGTAAAGGGTTTATTAGTTATTCATCACGCTTGCGGGCGAATCAGAGTCTGTGGGCTGGTTCGCCGGGGATTCGGTGGGCAACTCTGGTCCCACGATGTCGTAACGACAGCAACACCGAGGTGGTCGGCCAACTGCCTTGCTCGATCCTGGTTCACGGTTCCTGGAGGAATTCACATGGCAAACATCCGTAACGCCCGCGTCCTGGCCGCCTTCGCCGCGCTGCCCCTGGCAGTCGCCCTCTTCGCGGGGGTCGCGCAGGCCGACAACGGCGGCTTCGCGGACGACGGATCGAACGCGTCCGTGGTGAGCAGCGTCGGCAGCGGCGTGGGCCACAACAACAACGGAAACTCCACCACCACGCAACAGGCCGCCACTGGTTCGGGAGCCTCGAACGAGGCCAACACCGCGAGTGTGAACGGCTCCGGCTTCACGTCGATCGACCAGTCCAAGACGGCGGTGGTCTTCACTCAGCTGTGGTGATAGCGGACTCTCGGCCGACTCCGGGCCGGCCCCCATCCGATGGAGCGGGGAGACCGGCGGACCGGGAAGCCGGTGGAGGTGACGTGATCGCGCGGCCGCACTTCGGTGCGGCCGCGCGTGTGTGCGATGGGGCGGGCGCGGGTGGCTCGTGGGGGCGCGTGGCGCCGTCTGCGCGCGGGGGCGTGGGCGGAGCGTGTGTGCGCCGGGCGGGTGGGCGAGTTGTGTGCGCGCCCCATTTCGCACCCTATTTCGTGCGCCACCCGCGCGGGCCATCGGGCGCACGCCCCACCCCGCGCGGGCCTCGCGTGGGGCTTGTTCGGTCATGACCTTGACAGCGGCAGCGTATCTGACGGACAGTCAGAAGCCCTGATCCGTCCGCCACGACGCCGTCATGCGAAGGGGAGGCCGCCGCCGTGCACCTCGCCCCCACCCCGCGCCAGCAGCAGCTGCGCGCGGAACTCCGCTCCTATTTCCGCGAACTGATACCTCCCGAGTCGCGCGACGCGCTACGCGCGGACCTCGCCGCGCAGCGCGCACTGCTGTGCCGCATCGGCGCCGACGGCCTGCTGGGGCTCGGCTGGCCTACCGAGTACGGCGGCCAGGGGCGCGGCCCCGACGAGCAGTTCGTCTTCTTCGACGAGGCGCACCGCGCCGGCGCACCGGTCTCCATGGTCACGCTCAACACCGTCGGCCCGACCCTGATGAAGTACGGGACCGAAGAACAGAAGCAGTACTTCCTGCCGCGCATCCTCAGCGGCGACCTCGTCTTCGCGATCGGCTACACCGAGCCCTCGGCCGGTACGGACCTGGCCTCGCTGCGCACCCGGGCGGTCCGCGACGGCGGCGACTGGCTCGTGGACGGCGGCAAGTCCTTCACCAGCAACGCCCAGAGCGCCGACTGGATCTGGCTGGCCTGCCGCACGGACCCGGAGGCCCCCAAGCACCGGGGCATCTCGATCATCCTGGTGCCGACCGACGCCCCCGGCTTCTCCTGGACGCCGATCGAGACCGTCGGCGGCCTGACCACGACGGCGACGTACTACGACGGCATCCGCGTCCCGGCGGGCAATCTGGTCGGCGAGGAGAACGGCGGCTGGGCGCTCATCACCAACCAGCTCAACCATGAACGCGTCGCCCTCGCCGCGATCGGCATGCAGGCCGAGGACAGTTACGAGGAGGCGCTCGCGTTCGCCCGGCGGCCCGACCCGGACACCGGCGAGCGGCCCGTCGACCGCCCCTGGGCGCAGGCCGGGCTCGCGGAGGCGCATGCCCGGCTGGCGGCCACCCGGCTGCTCAACTGGCGGCTCGTCGGGGACGTGGGCGCGGGCACGCTCAGCCCCGGCGACGCGAGCGGCGTCAAATTCATGGGAACCGAAAGCACCGTAGAGGTGTATCGCATATGTCAGGAAGTCGTGGGGGAGGCGGGGCTCGTCCGAGCCGGTTCGCCGGGGGTCCTGTCGGACGGCGAGTTGGAGCGGATGAACCGCGCGGCGCAGATCAACACATTCGGGGGCGGGGTGAGCGAGGTGCAGCGGGAGATCGTGGCGACGATGCGACTCGGCATGCGGCGCCCCAAGAGGGAGAGCGGGGGGCGATGAACGACGGTACGGGCGGGGTCGGCGGTGCGGGCGGGATCGGTGGCGTGAGCGGGGTGGGCGGGCCGCGCGAAGAGGGCGGGGGAGATGAGTTCTACGAGCGGCTGAAGGCGTACGAGGGGCGGGTGGCGGCGACCTCGGGCCGTGGCAAGGACCCCGTCAACGCGCCGATGATCAGGCACTGGTGCGAGGCGATGGGCGATGCCCACCCCGCCTACACGTCCCCGCCCGACGGCGAGCCGATGACCGCGCCCCCGACGATGCTCCAGGCATGGACGATGGGCGGGCTGTCCGGCCACGAGGTCAGTGAGGGCAGCGCCGGCCGCTCCGAGGCGTACGACGAACTCCTCGCGCTCCTGGACGGCGCGGGCTGTACGTCGGTCGTCGCGACCGATTGCGAGCAGGAGTATCTGCGGCCCCTGCGTCCCGGCGACCTGATCACCTTCGACGCGCTGATCGAGTCCGTCTCGCCGCGCAAGACCACCAAGCTGGGGACGGGGCACTTCGTCACGACCCGGATGAATGTGCACGCCAACGGCGAGCCGGCCGGCACGCACCGCTTCCGGATCCTCAAGTACGCCCCGGCGCGGCCGAAACCGACCTCGAAACTCACCTCGAATCCGGCCCCGGAAGCCGCTGTCGAGCCGGAGGCCCGGCGCGAGCCGAAGACCAGACGCGAGGCGGAGGCCCGGCGTCCGCGTCCGGTCGTCAACCGCGACAACGCCGGATTCTGGGACGGGGTGGCCGACCACAAGCTGCTCATCCAGCGCTGCACCGGCTGCGAGACCTTCCGCTTCCCCTGGCTGCCCGGCTGCAACGCCTGCGGTTCGGCGGACTGGAAGGCCGTCGAGGCGTCCGGCGTGGGGACGGTCTATTCGTACGTGGTGATGCGCCACCCGCCCTTCCCGGCTTTCGATCCCCCGTACGCGGTCGGGCTGATCGAGCTGGCCGAGGGGGTGCGGATGGTCGCCAACGTCACTGGGGTGCCGTACGACGAGGTGCGGATCGGGATGCCCGTCACGCTGGAGTTCCTCCGGGTGGACGACGAGCTGGAACTTCCGGCCTTCCGAGGAGTGGACGCCTGATGGACTTCACACCCACCGAGGAGCAGCACGCGCTCACCGGTCTCGCGGCCGACATCCTCGGCGACCTGTCCACCCCGGAGCGGCTGGCGGCGGCCGGGACCAGGAGCGACACCGCGCTGTGGAAGGCGCTGTGCACGGCCGGGATCCTCTCCGGCGTGGCCGAGACAGGCTTGCTCGGGCTGGTCCTGCTGCTGGAGGAGGCGGGCCGCCGCACGGCGCAGATCCCGCTCGCGGCCAGCTGTGCGTACGGCATCGGCCCGCTCATCGCGCACGGCAGCGAGGAGCAGCGCGCGCGTCTGCTGCCCGGCCTGCTGGACGGTTCGCTCATCGCCACCGGCGCATTCCCGCAGCGCGGGCGGGTGGTGGACGAGGCCGTGGCGGACGGGGACGGGGACGGGGACGGGGACGCGGCTGTGCGGGACGGCGGCGAGCCGTCCGGAGCCCTACGGGACGGGACCGTACGCGCCGACGCCGAACCGCCCGGAGCCCTGCGTGGCGGGGCGAGCGGGGAGCTGACCGGGGTGCTGCCGTTGGTCCCCTGGCTCCGGGACGCCACGCATGTCCTGGTCCCCACCGCCGACCACCGCTGCTGGCTGGTGCGGACCGAGGACGCGGTGCGCGTCGAGCCCGTCGAGACGACCGCGCCCTGGTCGGCGGGGCGGCTGACCCTCGACGCGACGCCCGCCGAGCCGCTCGGTGGCGCGGGCGCCTACGGCGACGTGCTGGGGCGGGCGCGTACCGCCTTCGCCGGGTTGCAGGCCGGCGTATGCGCGGGCTCGCTCGCCCGAGCAGTCGAGTACACCTCTACGCGCGAGCAGTTCGGTCGGCCGCTGGCCGGCAACCAGGGCGTTCAGCTGCGCGCGGCCGACGCCTATATGGACACCGAGGCGATCCGGGTCACGGCCTACGAGGCGGCCTGGCGCTTCGACAATGACCTGCCCGCCGCGACGCACGCGCTCACCGCCGCCTGGTGGGCGTCGGAGGCGGGAAAGCGGGTGGTCCACGCCGGACAGCATCTGCATGGCGGGGTGGGCGCGGACCTCGGCCACCCCGTGCACCGGCATTTCCTCTGGGGGCGGCAACTGGACGCCTATCTCGGCTCGGCTCCCGAACTCCTGGCCGAGCTGGGCCGGTTGCTGGCGCGGCCCCCGGCCCGCTCCCACCCCTGGCCGCCCGCGTCGGGGCGGTCCGTACCAGCGGAGTCCGCGCCCAGGGAATCCGCACCGGCGGTATCCGTTCCCGAGGAATCCGACCCGGGGCGGCCCACGCCCAGGCAGCCCGTCCCCGCAGCCGGGGAGCCCGTATGAAGGTCGGCGACGAACTGCCCCCGCTGCGCATCGCGATCACCCGGACGCTGATCGTCTCCGGCGCGATCGCGTCCCGCGACTACCAGGATGTGCACCACGACGCCGACGCGGCCAGGGAGAAGGGCTCTCCCGACATCTTCATGAACATCCTCACCACCAACGGCCTGGTCGGCCGCTACATCACCGACTGCTTCGGGCCACGGGCCGTTCTGCGCAAGGTCGCGATCCGGCTCGGTGCGCCCAACTATCCGGGGGACGAGATGCTGTTGACCGGCGAGATCACCGCTGTGAACGGTGACGAGGCGCAGGTGCGGGTCCTCGGGGCGAACGGCATCGGCTGTCACGTCACCGGCAAGGTGACCGTCGCTCTCAGGGAGACGGACGCTCTCGGGGAGACGGTCGCGCTTGCGGAAACCGGGGAGACGGTCGCGCTTGCGGAAACCGTTGCTCTCGCGGAGACCGTCGCTCTCGGGGAGGCCGCCCGGTGAGCGTCCGCAAGCGTGACAGCCTCGGCGGCAGGGCCGCCATCGTCGGCATCGGCGCGACCGAGTTCTCCAAGGATTCCGGCCGCAGTGAGCTCAAGCTCGCGGTGGAGGCGGTCAGCGCGGCCCTCGACGACGCGGGGCTCGCGCCGGCCGATGTGGACGGCATGGTCACCTTCACCATGGACAGCAACCCCGAGATCACCGTCGCGCAGGCGGCCGGCATCGGTGAGCTGTCCTTCTTCTCGCGGGTGCACTACGGCGGCGGCGCGGCCTGCGCGACCGTCCAGCAGGCGGCGCTCGCCGTGGCGAGCGGGGTCGCCGAGGTGGTCGTCTGCTATCGCGCCTTCAACGAGCGCTCCGGCCGCCGCTTCGGCTCCGGGGTACAGGAGCGGGAGCCGACCGCCGAGGGGGCCGCCCTGGGCTGGAATCTCCCGTTCGGGCTGCTCACGCCCGCCTCCTGGGTGGCCATGATCGCCCAGCGCTATCTGTACACCTACGGTCTGACCCCGGAGGCGTTCGGCCAGGTCGCCGTCACCGACCGCCGGCACGCGGCGAACAACCCGGCCGCGTACTTCTACGGGAAGCCCATCACGCTCGCCGATCACGCCGCCTCGCGCCGGATCGTCGACCCGTTGCGGCTCCTCGACTGCTGCCAGGAGACGGACGGCGGCCAGGCGCTCGTCGTCACCACCGCCGAGCGGGCCCGGGACCTGCGGCGGCCGCCCGCTGTGATCACCGCAGCGGCCCAGGGCGCGGGGCGCGCCCAGGAGCAGATGACCAGCTTCTACCGGGACGACCTCACCGGACTGCCGGAGATGGGCGTGGTCGCCCGCCAGCTGTGGCGAACGTCGGGGCTCCGCCCCGGGGACATGGACGTCGGCATCCTCTACGACCACTTCACCCCGTTCGTGCTGATGCAGCTGGAGGAGTTCGGCTTCTGCGGCCCCGGTGAGGCGGCCGACTTCGTCGCGGCGGACGCGCTGCCGATCAATACGCACGGAGGCCAGCTCGGCGAGGCGTATCTGCACGGGATGAACGGCATAGCGGAGGCCGTCCGGCAACTGCGCGGCAGCTCCGTCAACCAGCTGCCGGGAGCGGCCCGCGCGCTGGTCACGGCGGGAACGGGGGTGCCGACGTCCGGGCTGATCCTTGGTACAGACGGCTGAATCCGAGTGGACGCGGGGCGTGTCCGGCGCCCGAATCCGGGAGTCGCCCCGTTCACTCGGCCCATGCGACAAGGAAAGCGGATTGTCAGACATGTCCTACTGCTCCTCACGGCACTCGCATCGCTGGCCGGCGCCGCGCTGACGGGCACCGCGTCGGCCGCCGCCACCGTCGAGCGCACGGTGCCCATCGACGCCTCGGACCCCGACCCCACGGGTGCGGGCACCCCTGACCCCGCGAGTGCGGGCACCCCCGGCCCCGGTACGCCGGGAGCGGGCACCCGGCCATCCGACGCGGGCGTCGACACCGCGAGCGCCGACACCGCGAGCGATCCGAGAGCGCCGGGCGCTCCGGGCGCTCCGGGCCCCGAGATCTTCACCGGCCGGGGCTTCGACACCTGCAACACCCCGGCGCTGGACACCCTGAACGCCTGGCGGAATTCCAGCTACCGCGCGATCGGCGTCTACTTCGGCGGACGCGGTCGGGCCTGCAAGACACAGACCCAGCTCAACCGGGACTGGGTGCGCACGGCGACCGACGGCGGCTGGAAGATCCTGCCGGTGTATGTCGGTTCGCAGGCCCCGTGCGTGCGCGGCGCGGGAAAGAAGCACGTGGCCATCGGCAGCCAACCGACGGAGCAGGGCCGGACGGAAGGGCTCGACGCGGTGCGGAGCGCGAGCGCCCTGGGCATGACCGAGAGCAGTCCGCTCTACCTCGACATGGAGGCGTACGACCACACGAACGAGAAGTGCGCCGGCACCACCCTCGACTTCATCCAGAGCTGGAACCGGGAGGTGCGCCGCAACGGATACCTGCCCGGCTTCTACAGCAGCGCGGACTCCGGCGTGCGGCACATGGAGAGCGCGCGGCAGGCCGGCGCCCAGGATCTGCCGGAGGTGATGTGGTTCGCCCGCTGGGGCGTGGAGGCATCGGTGACGGGCGAGCCGTCGCTGTCCGCCACCGGCTGGAACCCGCACCGCCGCATCCACCAGTACGCGGGCGACGTCACCGAGACGTACGGCGGCAAGAAGATGGCGATCGACCGCAATCTGGTGGACGCGCCGGTCGCGGTCATCGGTTGAGCAGGGCGAAGACGCACCTGACCCGCACGCGGCCGGGCCGGGACGTCTCAGGGTTTTGCCCCGCTCCCCTCCACCCTCAGGAGGTGGGGTCACCCCCAGCTCTACAACCTGAGACGGATCCCGTTTCGGCACCTGCGGCCGATCCGCTGGGGGCTGATCCGCTTCTAGCGTTAAGGCATGACCACGCCTGTCTGCGCCAGCGCATCAGCTGCCGTATTCCCCTCGTTCTCGTCGTACGTACGGGCGCGCGGCCCCGTACTGTTGCGCACCGCCCGATCGCTGACCGCGAACCCGTGCGATGCGGAAGACCTGCTGCAGACCGCGCTGACCAAGACCTACCTGGCCTGGGAACGTATCGAGGACCACCGGGCGCTGGACGGCTACGTCCGCCGCGCGCTGGTGAACACCCGGACGTCCCAGTGGCGCAAACGCAAGGTCGACGAGTTCGCCTGCGACGAGCTCCCGGAACCGGACGTGGCTCCGGCCCCGGACCCGGCCGAGCGGCAGGCGCTGCGCGACGCGATGTGGCGCGCCATCCTGCGGCTGCCGGACCGGCAGCGGGCGATGGTCGTCCTGCGGTACTACGAGGACCTCAGCGAGGCCCAGACGGCGGAGACGCTCGGCGTCTCGGTCGGCACGGTCAAGAGCGCGGTCTCGCGCGCGCTGTCCAAGCTGCGCGAGGACCCGGAGCTCAGTCACGCCGCCTGAGCGACCCCCTCGGCCCCGAGGTCGCCGGCGGCCCGAAGACCCATCAGCCCCGGAGACCCCAACGGCCCCCGTCGGCCTCTGCCCGTAACCGCCCAAAGCGCCCGGACACGCTCGGTTCGGTAATGGTCACCGCATTGGGTAGTGACATACCGGCCGGTACGGCCGCAGAATCAGCGAGAGATTACCCGCGCGTAACACGCGTACCCACACTCTCTCGGAGGTCCCGGTGCTGAGCACGATGCAGGACGTACCGCTCACCGTCTCGCGCATTCTGCGCCACGGGTCGACGATTCACGGACGTTCCCAGGTGACGACCTGGACCGGGGGGAGCGAGCCGCAGCGCCGTTCCTTCGCCGAGGTCGGCGACCGGGCGACCCAGCTCGCACACGCGCTCCGCGACGAACTCGGCGTCACCGGCGACCAGCGCGTCGGAACGCTCATGTGGAACAATTCTGAACACTTGGAGGCATATCTCGCGATCCCCTCCATGGGCGCGGTCCTCCACACGCTCAACCTCCGCCTCCCCGCCGATCAGCTCGCCTGGATCGTCAACCACGCCGCGGACCGGGTCGTGCTCGTCGACGGCTCGCTGCTGCCGCTGCTCGCGCCGCTGCTGCCGCACCTTGAGCCCATCGAGCACGTCGTCGTCTCGGGACCGGGCGACCGCTCCGTGCTGGACGGCTGCCGCCCCCGGGTGCACGACTACGAGGAGCTCATCGCGGGCCGCCCGACGGCGTACGACTGGCCGGAGATCGACGAGCGCGAGGCCGCCGCCCTCTGCTACACCTCGGGCACCACCGGCGACCCCAAGGGCGTCGTCTACAGCCACCGTTCGATCTATCTGCACTCGTTGCAGGTCAACAGCGCCGAGTCGTTCGCGCTGACCCCGGCGGACATCGTGCTGCCGGTCGTGCCGATGTTCCACGTCAACGCCTGGGGCCTGCCGCACGCCGCCTTCATGGCCGGCGTCTCGATGCTGATGCCGGACCGCTTCCTGCAACCCGGCCCGCTCGCCGAGATGATCGAGACCATACGGCCGACGATGGCCGCCGCCGTCCCCACCCTCTGGCAGGGCCTGCTCGGTGAACTGGCCGCCAAGCCGCGCGACATCTCCTGTCTGAAGACCGTGGTGATCGGCGGCGCGGCCTGTCCGCCCTCGCTCATGAAGGCATTCGAGGACAAGCACCAGGTCCGCGTCATCCACGCCTGGGGCATGACGGAGACCTCCCCGCTCGGCAGCATCGCGCGCCCGCCGACCGGCCTGACCGCTGAGGAGGAATGGCCCTACCGGCTCACCCAGGGCCGCTTCCCCGCCTCCGTCGAGGCCCGGCTCTCGGGCCCCGGCGGCGACCTCATGCCGTGGGACGGCGAGTCGGCCGGCGAACTGGAGGTCCGCGGGCCGTGGATCGCCGCCGCGTACTACGGCGGCGCGGCCGGCGAGCCCTTCCGCCCCGAGGACAAGTTCAGCGAGGACGGCTGGCTGCGCACGGGCGACATCGGCACGATCACCCCGGACGGCTATCTGACGCTCACCGACCGGGCGAAGGACGTCATCAAGTCGGGCGGCGAGTGGATCTCCTCCGTCGCGCTGGAGAACCACCTGATGGCCCACCCCGAGATCGCCGAGGCCGCCGTGGTGGCCGTACCGGACGACAAGTGGGACGAACGGCCGCTCGCCGCCGTCGTGCTGGTGGAGGGCGCGAGCGTCGGCTTCGAGGCGCTCAGGGCGTTCCTCGCCGACCGGGTCGCGCGCTGGCAGCTGCCGGAGCGCTGGACGGCGATCGAGTCGGTGCCGAAGACGAGCGTCGGCAAGTTCGACAAGAAGGTGCTGCGCAGGCAGTACGCGGCCGGTGAGCTGGATGTGACCCGGCTCGGCTAGACCGCAGGGCCGGGGCCCGGGGGCCGGGACGGTCCGGGGGCGTGAGGACGGTATGAGGACGGGTACGAGAACGGGGAGGGGCGGCCGGATCGGCCGCTGCTCTTCCGGTTCACGGGCAGGGCAGCAGCGGGCGCAGCCCATGCGGCCCGCTCAGCCCATGCGGCCTCAACCCAAGCGGGCCCTGCCTCAGTTCGTGCCGATCTTCGCCAGCAGGTCGACGATCCGGCCCTGCACGTCGTCGCTCGTCGAGCGTTCCGCGAGGAAGAGGACCGTCTCGCCCGCGCTGAGCCGCGACAGCTCCGTGGGGTCGATGTCCGCGGACGTGTAGACCACCAGCGGGGTGCGGGTGAGCAGCCCGTTGGCGCGCAGCCAGTCGACGATCCCGGCCCGGCGGCGGCGTACCTGGAACAGGTCCATGACCACCAGGTTCGGCCGCATCCGGGCGGCCAGCGTCACCGCGTCACCGTCCGTCGCGGCGTGCCCGACCTGCATGCCGCGCCGCTCCAGCGTCGCCTTCAGCGCGGTCGCGATCGGCTCGTGCTCCTCGATCAGCAGCACGCGCGGCGGGTGCAGATCGCTGTCGCGCGGGGCCAGCGCCTTGAGCAGGACGGCCGGGTCCGCGCCGTACGCCGCTTCGCGGGTCGCCTGCCCCAGGCCGGCCGTGACCAGCACCGGGACCTCGGCGGCGACCGCGGCCGTACGCAGCGACTGCAACGCGGTACGGGTGATCGGCCCGGTCAGCGGGTCGACGAAGAGGGCTGCCGGGAAGGCGGCGATCTGCGCGTCGACCTCCTCGCGGGAGTGCACGATCACCGGGCGGTAGCCGCTGTCGCTGAGGGCCTGTTGGGTCGAGACGTCCGGCGCGGGCCAGACGAGCAGCCGGCGCGGGTTGTCCAGGGGCTCCGGCGGCAGTTCGTCGTCCATCGGCCGGCTGCGGTCGTCGACGACCTCTATGGCGCCGTTCGGGCCGTCCAGCGGCTCCGGGCCCTCCGCGCCCTCGTCCGGCGCTCCTATGGCGTAGGCGCGGCCCTCGGCGGCGTCGAGCAGGGGGGAGTGCGGCTGTGAGTGGGGCGCGTGCTGCTGGGACTGCGCCTGCTGGGACTGGCCCTGCGGGTACGACTGGCGCGGGCGGCCCGCGGGTTCGAGATCCGCTGCCGCGCCGCGCTCGCCGTTCTGCGGCGGTGCGGAGAGCTTGCGTCGACGGCCCGAACCGGAATTGCCGCCGCCGGATGTGCCGCTGCCTGAGCTGCCCGCCTGACCGCCGCCCGCTTGGTCCGCGCTGCCCGACAGCCCGGTCTGGCCGAGCGGTTGGGGGTGTTGGGGCTGCTGGGGTTGCGGCGGCTGCTGGAGGCGCTGCTGCTCGGCGATCTGCTGCGCGAACGGCACGCCCTGCCCGAGGGTCCGCACGCTGATCGAACGGGCCTCGGCGGACTGCCGCTGCGCGACCGCGCCGTCGAGCGGGGTCGGCCTGGCCTGCGGACGTGCCGCCTGGCCGTTGGCGGGGTTGAGGTCACCGGTCGCGGAGGGCAGGACCGGCTCGGCCTGGCCCGTCCTCGGCCGGCCGCCGGGGATCTCGTGCGCGGCCCCGGACGCCTGCTCGGCGTCGGGCTGCGGGCCGGCGGGGCCGGAGCCTGGCCCGGACGCGGCGGTACGGGTTCCAGGCATCCCGGCGGCTCCGGGGGGCGCGATCGGTCCGGCGTACGCCCCCGGCGCGTTGTCGTCGTCATCCTGGATGAAACCGGAGCTGAAGCCGGAGCCGGAGCTGGAGCCCTGCGCATAGCCGTCGTCCTCGGCGCCCCACGCGTGCGACTGGTTGCCGGCGGCTGCGGCCTGCTGCTCGGCCGGGTTGGGGCGGCCCCGGCGACGGCCGGCCGCCTCCGGGCCGTCCGGGCCCTCGATGCTTCGCGGGCCGTCGTCCCAGCCGGACGGCTGCCGGTCGATGGCGTTCGCCGCCGCGGGCTGCGCGCCTGCCGGTGAAAGACCGTTCGGATGGACGGGGCTGTCGGCCCAGACGGGCCGTTGCTGACCGGAAGTCTCCATTGCGGGCGCCTGCGGCTGCGCCGGACTCTGCGCCGCGTTCTGTCGTGCGCCCGGTGCCGTGCCCTGCGCCGGTACGGCCCCGAGGCCGGTCGGCCGGACGACGCCGGAAGCGTTCGGCGGCGCTGCGATGGGGGACGGGGGCGCGGACCGTGCGGCCGGCTGAGGCGTCTGGTCGGCGGCGGCGGGCGGCAGCGCGAAGACGGGGCGCCCGCCGTTCGGCTCGCTCCCCGTGCTGCGCCCGTTGCCGTTCTGCGACCGGCCGGGAGCCTGCTGCTGTTCCTGGCTCTGGCCTTGCTGGTTCTGCCGTCCTTGATGGGGGATCGGGCGATCGCCGCCGTCGGCCAGCGCCCGGCGGGCCCTGCGGCCACCCGGCTGCTGGAACGCCTGGGTCTGGGTGCGCACCAAGTCGCCCGACGCCTCGGGCTGCTCGCCGCGCCGGGCGCCGAGCTGGGCCTCGGCGGGCAGCGAGGGCGGGATGCCGCCGGGGGCGACAGGGCCTTGGGCTTCGTTGCTCTGCGGTGTGTTCCGGGGGGTGCCCTGCGGCGAGTCCGGAGCCGCGTTCTCCAGCGCGGCAGGGCCGCGCCGGGCCCGTCGGCGGCCGGTCGGCGGCTGGGTGGCCGCCCCCTCGAACTCGGTGCCGGCGCCGTCCGTCGAACTGGAGGCTCCGGAGTCGGCGTAGTCGTTCGTGGTCGCGGGCATGCCGCGCGGCTGCTCCCCGCCAGGACCGGCAGTCGTGCCCGGCCCCGCGTCCGTACCGGTACCCGGAGCGACGCCTTCGGCGGCTGCCGACCGGCCGCCGCCGTCCGGCAGCGGCGAAACCGCGCCGACAGCCCCGGAGGCCGCTGCGGCGGCCGCCGCGGCGTTCTCGGCGGCGCTGGGCCGCCCCCGCCGCCGCCCGGTCGGCCGAGCGGCCGTCGGAGCCTGCGACTGGCCCTGACCTTCGCCGTCGTCGAATCGCTGTTCCTGCCCGGGCGTGTCGCCCGCGAGCCGCGCCCCGGGCACACCGCCCGAACTGCCGGAGCCGTCCGAGTCGCCGGAGCCGGAGCCGGAGCTGTCACTGTTGTCCGTGTTGTCCGGGAAACCCGCGGAATTCCCGCTGCCACTCCTGGCGACGACTCCCCCCGCGCCCCCCGGCGCGGACCCGGCCGCGACCGCCCCGCCGGAAGCCGCCCCGCTCGTACCCGCGCCGCCCGCAGCCGCTCCGGCCGCCGGCCGCCGCGTACCGCGTGCGTGCTCCGCCGGGACCGGCATCACGGTCGTCTCGTTGCCGGTCATGCGCGTCGCGTTGGGGCCCGAGCCGTCGCCCGCGCCGGTGCCGACGCCCGTTCCGCCGCCGCCCGCCGCGACCGGGACTTCCAGTACGTACGCGCTGCCGCCCTGGCCCGGAACGTCGTGGGTCTGCAGGACGCCGCCGTGACGGCTCACGATGCCGCGCACGATCGGCTCGTGGACCGGGTCGCCGCCGTTGTACGGGCCGCGCACCTCGATCCGTACGACCTCGCCGCGCTGCGCCGCCGCGACCACGATCGTCGAATCCCCCGTGCCGCTCGCCCGCGCCGGGGTGTTCCCGGTCGAGTCGACGCCCGCGACGTCGGCGATCAGGTGCGCGAGCGCTTGCGCGAGTCGCTCCGCGTCCACCTCGGCCTCGATCGGGGGGGCGTGCACCGCGAATTGCGCGCGGCCCGGACCGATCAGTTCGATCGCGCCCTCGACGCCCGCAGCGACCACCGCGTCCAGGCTCACGAGCTGCCGGTCGAGCGGTTCGGCGTCCGTGTCCAGCCGCTGGTAGCCGAGCACGTTGTCGACCAATGTGGTCATCCGGGTGTAGCCCGCGGCCAGGTGGTGCAGGATCTGGTTCGCCTCGGGCCACAGCTGCCCGGCCGGGTCGTCGGCGAGCGTGCCCAGCTCGCCGCGCAGCTGCTCCAGCGGCCCGCGCAGCGAGTCCTCCAGCACCGCGAGCAGTTGCGCGTGCCGGGCCGCCAGCTCGTCGTACGGCCGGCGGTCGGTGAAGGTCATCACCGCGCCGACGAGCTGCTCGCCGTCCCGTACCGGCGCGGTCGTCAGGTCGACGGCCACCGCGCGGCCGTCCTTGGACCACAGCACCTGTCCGCGCACCCGGTGCTTGCGCCCCGAGCGCAGCGTGTCGGCGAGCGGGGTCTCCTCGTACGGGAGCGGGGTGCCGTCGGCGCGGGTGTGGTGGACGAGCGGGTGCAGCTCCTGGCCACCCAGGTCACTGGCGCGGTAGCCGAGTATCTGCGCGGCGGACGGGTTGACCAGGACGACCTTGCCGTCCGTGTCGACGCCGACGACGCCCTCGGCGGCGGCGCGCAGGATCATCTCGGTCTGGCGCTGCTGGCGGGCGAGTTCGGCCTCGGTGTCGAGGGTGCCGGTCAGGTCGCGCACGACCAGCATCAGCAGCTCGTCGCCGGTGTAGCTCGCGTTGCCGGGGCTGGGGTTGGCGGCGAGCGGCCGGTCCGCGTACGGGGTGTTGCCGTCCTCGAGGTTGGCGCTGGTCACCTCGACCGGGAACTCCGTGCCGTCCGTGCGGCGCGCGATCATCCGGGTCGGCTTGGTCCGCGCGTCCTCGTCGCCGTCGTTGGCGCGGCGCATCGAGCCGGGGATGCGCTTGGAGTCGAAGGCGGGCAGCAGTGAGAGCAGCCCGCGTCCGACGAGCGCGGTGCCGGGTGTCTCGAAGGCTTCCAGCGCGATGGTGTTGGCGTTGACGACGGTGCCGTTGCAGTTCACCAGCAGCAGCGCGTCCGGCAGGGCGTCCAGTATGGCTGCGAGGCGAGCAGTGCCTCGGGATGGCCTGCTGCTCACGACGACGCTTCCTCCCTGATTACCGCTGTGTGCCGACACCCCCCGGTCATCTTGCTCCTCGCACCGCGGCGTGTCACTGCAGCGAGTGTACGGGCTGTGGTGATTGGCGCGGCGGCGGATGACGGGGGGGCCGGGCCACAGCGGTACGTCCCCCCGCAGGCCGGACATATGGCCTCCGGCGCGTACGCCGGCTCACTCGCACGCTGTCGCATGCGCCGCCCGGCGCACGCTCCAGGCCCGTGCGCCGGGCGCGTTCGCCGCCGCCTACACGTCAGTTGCACGCTGGTCGCTTGCTTCGCTGAAGACTTCCGAGAACTTGTTCCAGCGGGCGATTTCGCAGCCATTGACCCGGTTGAAGTGCGCCTCGACATCGCGGCCCGCCCACCTGCCGGTGATGTGCGCGCTTTCGTGGCCGCCGTACATCTGCGTGCAGTTCGCCTCGCTCGGCACGGGGGCGAAGGGGTCGGCGCCCCAGCGGGTCTTGCTGTCCAGCTGTTCGCACGCCGCCGCCGCGTTCGGGTGGGTGCCGCCCGAGGGGTGGCACTCCAGCTCGTACGTGCCGCCGAGGTACGGGGCGCCGCTGTCGGTGACGATCACGGTGAGGTGGTCGGCGACGGTCGGTTGCGGCAGCGGGATGGGGAGCGGCATGGCGGTGGCGACGGGGGCCGCGAACAGTGCCGCGACGCAGGCGGCTGCGCTGACGGCGGTGATGGCGAGACGGCGGAACGACATGGGGACTCCCTGGGGTGTGGGGGCGGTGGGCGCGCGGCGGGAATGCGCGGGGTTTCCACCCTCGCTAACGCGCTGCGGGGCGTGACGTTGCGCGCGTGGGGCGGAGCGTCCGATATGGGTCGGTCGCGCGCTGTCGCGGTGCGTCGTGGTGTGCTGTCGCCGCGGTGCCCTCTCGGCGGGCGTTCCCGCGCTCTCCCGGTGACGTTCCCCGCGGGTGTCCCCACCGGCTGTTCCACGGCTGTTCCGCCCCGGAACGCCTTTGCTCCGCTGTCCGCCGGCCCAGTACCGTAGGGTGCGATTGGTGACGGCCCGCTGGGCTGTGTCATCATCTGCACGCACCACATCGCGCTCGCGAAGAGCGCACGGGGTGTGCTGGAGGCTTCGCCTAGTCTGGTCTATGGCGCCGCACTGCTAATGCGGTTTGGGGTAACCCCCCATCCCGGGTTCAAATCCCGGAGCCTCCGCTTCTCACCGAAGCCCCGGTCGACACCGACCGGGGCTTTCGTGTGTCCCGGGCCAGTAGCTCGTCACCAGGTCGCCGGCGGGTCCCCGGCAGGCCCCGGCTGCTCGTCCTCACACGGCACACGCGGCACGTGTCATAGCGTGCGACGCATGCCTGCCGACTCCACCGACCGTCCCGCGCGGCCCGCTGCCCGACGCGCCGCCCAACGTCCCGCCCGCCGGATCGTGATGCTGGCGTTCGACGGGGCGCGGCTGCTGGACGTGACCGGACCGCTGGAGGTCTTCAGCGTCGCCGGCCAGCTCGGCCGGGCGGAATCGGGCGGCAGGTCGGAAACGGGCTCGGGGCCGTACGAGACGGTCATCTGCTCGCCGGGCGGCAGGGACGTGACGACCGCGACCGGCGCCCGGCTGAGCGTCGACGCCGCGGGCGCTGCTCGCCTCGGTGGCGGCCGACCCCGCGGCCGACCACTCGCTGACCGCCCTGGCGGGCCGCGCCGGCCTCAGCACCCGCCACCTGAGCCGCCTCTTCGGCGACCAGGTCGGCCGCACGCCCGCCGGCTATGTGGAGTCCGTACGGCTGGAAGCGGCGCAGGCGCTGCTGGCGAACGGCGAAACGGTCGCCTCGGCAGCCCGGCGGTGCGGGCCGGGCAGTGACGAGTCGCTGCGGCGGCTGTTCGTACGGCGGCTCGGGGTGACGCCGTCCACGTACCGGGCGCGATTCCGTGCGACGGTCCGTACGGCCGGGGCGGCGGGCGCGGGCGCGGGCGTGGCGGGCGCTGACGGCGCGGGCGCCGCCGGGGCGATGGCCGGATCTGCGGGTCACGGGTCCTGATCGGACCGGGCGGCCGGAGCGGAGCGGTGGCAGCGTGGGGTCCGAGGCGCACGCCGGCGCCCGGAGCCGCCGAGCCGCAGAGTCACCGAGCCGTCAGAGCCACCAGACCGTCAGAGCCACCGAGCAGCCAGAGCCGACAGAGGAGCCCCCCGTGCCCACCCGTATCGCGGACATCGAGATCCCGGACAGCCGACTGGTGCGGGAGGCCACCGAGCTGGTCCGGGAGGCCACCGACGACCTGATCTACCACCACTCGCGCCGGGTCTACCTCTTCGGCGCGCTGCACGGCCGCGACCGGGGCCTCGACTTCGACCCCGAGCTGCTCTACGTCGGCGCGCTCTTCCACGACCTCGGCCTGACCGAGAAGTTCCGCGCCTCGCAGCAGCGGTTCGAGATCGACGGCGCGGACGAGGCGCGCCGCTTCCTCACCGGCCACGGCGTGCCGGCGGACAAGGTCCAGCTCGTGTGGGAGGGCATCGCGCTGCACACCACGCCGGAGATCCCGCACCACATGGCGCCGGAGGTGGCCCTGGTGACGGCGGGCGTCGAGCTGGACGTCCTGGGCATCGGCTACGACGAGCTGCCGCCCGCCGTCCACGAGGCGATCGTCGAGGCGCACCCGCGCCCGGACTTCAAGCGGCGGATCCTGCGCGCGTTCACCGACGGCATCGCCCACCGCCCGCAGACCGCCTTCGGCAATGTGAAGGCGGACGTCCTGGCGCACTTCGTCGACGGCTTCGAGCGAACCGACTTCGTGCAGGTCATCGAAGGTTCCCACTGGCCCGAATAATCGGCCCGAGCCGCTGGCCTGGAGGGTGTTTCCGCAGGTCAGCTGTGGTGTGGCTATTGGATTTCTCGTCACGGCGCAGGTCATGTAATGTTGTTCTCGCAACGCGGACCGGCCAGAAAAAAGCCGGGAAGTGAAGCGCTCGTAGCTTAACGGATAGAGCACTTGACTACGGATCAAGAGGTTGCAGGTTCGAATCCTGCCGAGCGCACAGCAGCTCAGAGGCCCCTTCCAGCAATGGGAGGGGCCTCTTGCGTTGTCCGTCCGGGCGGGGGCGGCTGCTGCTGTGCTGTCGCAACTCCGGTTCCCCACCCCGGTTCCATGAGACACGGGAAGGGAAACGATGGCGAGCACTCACGGCCCGACGGCGGACGCACTGCGGGCGGACGGCTCGGGGACCGGCGACCGGGAGACGGGGGACCGGGAGACCGGCACCACGGAGATCGAGCCGACGGAGACCGAGTCCACGGAGACCAGCGACCTCGCGGTGATCGACTTCTGGCGCGGGCTGGGACTGCCGGGGCTGATCGACGTGCACACGCACTTCATGCCGGAGCGGGTGCTGGCCAAGGTGTGGGCGTACTTCGACGCGGCAGGGCCGTTGATCGGGCGGCCGTGGCCGATCACCTACCGGCGGGAGGAGAGCGAGCGGCTCGCGCTGCTGCGGGGGTTCGGGGTGCGGGCGTTCACGTCGATGGTCTATCCGCACAAAGCCGGGATGGCCGAGTGGCTCAACGCGTGGGCCGCCGACTTCGCGGACCGTACGCCCGACTGCCTGCGCACCGCCACGTTCTTCCCGGAGCCCGGGGCCGGCGGGTATGCGCGCGAGGCGATCGAGGGCGGCGCGCGGGTGTTCAAGTCACATGTGCAGGTGGGGGCTTACGAGCCCAATGACGCGCTGCTCGACCCGGTGTGGGGCGCACTCTCGGACGCGCGCGCTCCCGTCGTCATCCACTGCGGCTCCGGCCCCGCGCCCGGCAAGCACACCGGTCCTGAGCCGATAGGCCGGCTGTTGGCCCGTCATCCCCGGCTGCGGCTGGTCGTCGCGCACATGGGACTCCCGGAGTACACGGACTTCCTTGACCTCGCGGACCGCTATCCGGGCGTCCACCTGGACACCACGATGGCCTTCACCGACTTCACCGAGCAGGTCACGCCCTTCCCGCGCGGCGCACTCCCCCGGCTCGCGGACCTCGGGGACCGCATCCTCTTCGGCAGCGATTTCCCCAACATCCCCTACCCGTACGCCCACGCCCTCGACGCGCTGACCCGGCTGGACCAGGACGACGACTGGCTGCGCGCGGTGTGCCACGGGAACGCGGCGCGGCTCTTCGGGGTGTGAGGGACAGCAAGCTCTGCGGGCGGCTGGGCGGTGGCTGAGCGGTGGGCGGACCGTCGGGCCCGGCCGATTGTCAGTGGTGGGTGTGATGCTGAAGCATGCCGGGTCGGACGGGGGTCGGCCCGGCACAACAGCAAGGTGCCAGGCGGCGGTGGAAACGCGGGGCGCGCGCGAGGCGGGGAGCCGCGCGCCGTGGATTCTCAGCTGATTCACAGGTACGGGGAAGGGAGCCCTCATGTCGCGAGCGGAAGCTGATCCGCATGACTGCGATCTCGCCCGCCGCCGGGCGCTCCGAGTTGCTGCGTCCCCGAGGGGACGCCCAGCGAAGTCTTCGAACGAGCCCGCAGGGGAGCCCGCTCCGGGTGCTCGTCGTGGACGACGAGTCGGCCTTGGCCGAGCTGTTGTCCATGGCGCTGCGCTACGAGGGCCGGGAAGTGCGCAGCGCGGGCGACGGCGCGGCCGCGGTGCGCAGCGCGCGGGAGTTCCGGCCGGACGCGGTCGTGCTGGACGTGATGCTGCCCGACATGAACGGGCTGGCCGTGCTGGGGCGGCTGCGCTCGGAGACGCCGGAGGTGCCCGTGCTGTTCCTGACCGCGCGCGACGCGGTCGAGGACCGGATCGCCGGGCTGACCGCGGGCGGGGACGACTACGTCACGAAGCCGTTCAGCCTGGAGGAGGTCGTCGCGCGGCTGCGCGGGCTGCTGCGCCGGTCGGGAGCGGCGGCGGTGCGGGCCGAGTCGATGCTCGTGGTCGGGGACCTGGAGCTCAACGAGGACAGCCAGGAGGTGACGCGCGGCGGTGACGGGATACGGCTGACCGCGACCGAGTTCGAGCTGCTGCGCTTCTTGATGCGCAACCCCCGGCATGTGCTGAGCAAGGCGCAGATCCTGGACCGGGTGTGGTCGTACGACTTCGGCGGCCAGGCCAATGTGGTCGAGCTCTACATCTCGTATCTGCGGCGGAAGATCGACGCGGGGCGCGCGCCGATGATCCACACCCGGCGCGGCGCCGGATATCTGATCAAGCCCGCCGGGCAGTGACGTCCCGTGGCGACCGGGAAGCCGGTGATGGCGATCGGCGGCTTCAACGGCAGCGATCCGTCCCCGACGCTCGCTCAGATCAAGGAGTACGTGTCGCAGGGCAAGATCCATTACTTCATCGGATCGAGCGGCATGGGCGGCGGCGGGCGGGGCGGAGACACCGACGGCGCCTCCGCCAAGATCACCTCCTGGATCGAGAGCCACTACACCAAGGTCACGGCCGGCAGCGCGACGCTGTACGACCTGACGCGGCCTACGGGCTGAAGCGGCCCGTGAGTGCTGACGCGGCCCGCGGGCTGAAGCGGCCCACGAGCTGAAGCGCTGTCGTGCGCCGGGGGCGCGGCTCTGGCCGCCCGCTCCCCGGCGCACCCGTGCCGGCGTCCGCCCCCTACCTCCGCCCCCCGCGCCGTACCAGCAGGTCGGCTACGACCGGGCGGTGGTCCGAGGCGAGCGTCTCGGGGACCGTCGCGCCGCGTACCCGGATGCCGTCCGACACCGTCACATAGTCGATGCGCTTGACCGGTGTCCGCGCCGGATAGGTCAGGCCCGAGCCGCTCGGCACCGCGTCGGTGAGCCGCTCCCACAGCGGTGTCAGCTCCGCCGCCCCCGGCTCCGCGTTGAAGTCGCCGACGAGCACTTGGCGCGGGCAGCGCCCGTGCCGGTCGCAGTCCTCCGCCATGATCCGCCGGGTGTCGGCTACCTGCGCCCGCCGTACGGAGGGGTCGGCGCGGTAGTCGAGGTGCGTCGCGTAGACGTGCACGCGTGTGCCGTGCACCCGCAGGACGACCTCGCCGAAGCCGGGCGCGGGGGCCGGCGCCGGGTTCGGGTCCTGCGTCGAGAGCCGGGTGATGTCGTGATTCTCGGCGCTCAGGATCGGGAAGCGGGACAGCACCGCGACTCCGAACTCCCGTCTCGGCTGTCCCGCTTCGAGCGGATCGAGGCTGTATATCGGCGCGAAGTAGACCCTCATCCCCAGCTGCTCGGCGAGGTCGGCCGCGAGGTCGCGCCACGCGCTGCGGGCGCCCCAGTGGACGTCCACCTCCTGGAGCCCGATCACGTCGGCGTCGAGGGCGCGCAGCGCCTCCGCCGTACGGGTCGGGTCGAAGACGTGATCGGCTCCGGCGCCCGCCGCGATGTTGTACGAGGCGACCCGCAGCGGCAGGTAGCGGCCCTTGCCGCCGTTCGGAGTATCGGGCCCGTGGCGTTCGTCGGGTGCGGAGGAGTCGGCGGCCGAGGCGGGGCCGGGCGGCGCGGCGGCCAGTGCCAGTATCCCGGCGGCGAGCAGCAGTTGGGCGAAGCGGTGACGGCGCAGTGGCATGCGGGTCTCCCTGTCTCTCCCTGAGTCCTGTCCCGGTCTGTCCGGTTCAGCGCGGAAGACCGTACCGCTCGGCGCGGAAGACCGTACCGCTCAGTGCGGCGGACCGCGCCGGCGAAATTCGACTGTACAGCGTATAGGTGAGTGGTCTGCGGTAGGCGGTCCCTTTCCCCTCCACTGGACGCCGGCCTGCGCACCGCTCCGCTCGCCGTCACCATCGTCGTCCTCAACTTCTCCGGCGTCGGCGCGCGACTTCTGGCCAGGATCGGCACTCCGGTGGCCGTCCTGTCCGGCATGAGCCTGCTCGCGGGCGGGCTCGCCGCCGTGGCCGTCCTCGGCGGCGAGGGCTACGGCGGCATGCTGTTCGGCCTGGCCCTGATGGGGCTCGGCATCGCGGTCACGATGCCCGCCATGGCGACCGCGATCATGAGCGCCATCCCGCCGGAAAAGGCCGGTGTCGGCGCGGGTGTCAACGGCACGTTGACCGAGCTGGGCAACGGTCTGGGCGTCGCCCAGCTCGGCGCCGTACCGAACTCGCGGTTCGCCGCACTGCTCCCAGCCGCGGCCGTCGGAGCGGGCTCGCTCCCCGCAGCTCTCGCCGAAGCCCGTACCGGTGCGGAGCGGGCGGCTGTCGCCGACGCCTTCGCCCACGGCGTCGAGGCCGGCCAGCTGGTCGGCGCGGCCGGAGTGCTCGCTGGCGGAGTGCTCGCGGCGGTGCTGCTGCGCAGGGCGGAGCGGGCGGAACCTCCCGCTCCGGCGGCATAGCATCGAGTACGTATCGTCGCAGCGCAGCGCGCTGGGGCCGGCGGCCGAAAAGCAGCACGGCCGGGCCCCGGGGTGGCACCGGGACGTCACCGCGACGGCATGTCGCGGGACAATGGAGTACAGCGCAGCGCAGTGACGCGGCAGAAGCACGTAGGCAGTGAAGGAGAGCGCGCCATGACATCCGGCAGCCGCACCAGCCGTCCACCCCGGACCAGCGTGTGGCTGGCGGACCGGCCCGCTCCCAAGCGCAAGTCCGAGCAGCCGGCCGGGCTCGACCGCGAAAAGATCATCGCGGCGACGGTCCGGCGGCTCGACGCGGAGGGGCTGGCCAAGTTCTCCATGCGGCGGCTCGCGGCCGAACTGGGCGTCACGGCCATGTCGGTCTATTGGTACGTCGACACCAAGGACGATCTGCTGGAGCTGGCGCTCGACTCGGTGCACGGCGAGCTGACCCTGCCGGACGAGACTCCGCCGGACGAGGGGGAGCGCGCGGACGCGGCAGCGGGGGGCGCGCAGCGTACGGAAGGCGCGGGCGGCGCGGGCGCGGGCGACTGGCGCGACCAACTGCGGCTGCTCGCCGCCGAGTACCGCAAGCTGCTGGTCACCCACCCCTGGGTGTCCCGGCTGGTCGGCCAGTACCTCAACTGCGGCCCGCGGTCGCTGGGCTTCTCCAACGCCGCCCAGCGGGTCATGCAGCGCAGCGGTCTCTCCGAGGAGGACCAGATCGGCGCGCTCTCGATGCTCTTCCAGTTCGTCTACGGCTTCGGCACGATCGAGGGCAGCTGGGCGGACCGCTGCCGGCTCGCGGGCCTCAGCGAGGACGAGTACTCCCAGCAGGTGATGGAAGCGGTCCAGGACCGCCCGGAGTTCGAGGAGTCCCGGCAGACGCTGAAGCTGCGCGGCGGCAACATCCGGGACCTGCGGCAGCGCGACTTCGCCTTCGCGCTCGACACGGTGATCGCCGGCCTGGAGGCCATGCGGGGGCGCTCGCGCTGAGCGGGGGCGGGTCAGGGGCGGGGCGGCGGGAGAGGGGGCGGATCGCGCGCGCCGCACGCCGGTGCGAGTGACCTGCACGCCCAGGCGCGCCCGGCGCGCTGACGGCCTTGCCGAGCGCGCCCAGTACTCCCCGCGCCCCAGCGCCGAAAGCCTTGCCGAGCGCCCGGTGCCTGCGGCCTTGCCGAGCGCCGAGTGCCTGGCGCGCTGACCGGCCATGCCGCACGCCCGGCGCAGACGTCCCAGCACCCCGGCGCGAGCAGCGCCGACAGCCTGGCGAGCGCCCCGGCGCATACGCCCAGCGCCTCCAGCCCCGACAGCCTCGCCGAGCGCCCGGCGCGCACACCGCCGCCGCACGCCCCACTCACCTGTCCGCGCCGACTTGCGCGCCCGCTGCGCGCCCCGCACCGACGGCGCGCCCCCGCACCGACGCCTACATCCCCGGCAAGGTCTCCCCCTGCACCGCCTGGATGTCCATTTCGACCTTCAGCGTGGTGCCGATGGCGGAGATGCCCGCCTGTACGACCTGGTTGTAGTTCATCGCGAAGTCCTCGCGCCGCAGCTCCGCCGTCGCGCGGAACGCGGCCCGTACGCCGCCCCACGGGTCAGGGCCTGTGCCCAGGTACGTGAGGTCCAGGTCGACCTGGCGGACGACGCCGTGCATCAGCAGCTCGCCGTGCACCGTCCAGCGGTCGGGTCCGGCCGGGCTCAGGCCCGAGCTGCGGTAGGTGAGCACCGGGTGTTCCCCGACGTTGAGGAAGTCGGCCGAGGTGAGGTGCCCGTCCCGCATGCCGTTGCCGGTGTCGATGGTCCCGGCCTGGATGATGGCCTCGACGACGGACTGTTCGATGTCCTCGGCGATCTCGATCCGGCCGGTGAACTCCTTGAACCGGCCGCGCACGCTGGAGATGCCCAGGTGCTGCGCGACCGCGCCCACCGAGGAGTGCACCGGGTCCAGGCTCCAGATGCCGGGCGGCGGGAGTTCCACCCCGCCCTGCCGGGCCAGCACCACGGCGCCGACGTCGGCGCGGCCGGAAGCGGTGACGATCGAGGTCGAGGCGATCGGCGCGTAGCCGACGGCCGTGACGATCACCGTGTACGGGCCGGCCGGCAGCGGCTCGGTGGTCCGTACGACGCCGTCCTCGTCGGCCGGCGCCCGCAGCACCTGAGTGCCCGTCATGTCCGTGACGGTCAGCACCGCGTGCTGGACGGCCCAGCCGTCGCGCGTGCGGACCTGCGCCCGCAGCCCTGTGCTGCCGCCCCCGGCATTGCCGGTGCCACTGCCCGTGGTCGTCATCGTTCCCGCTCCTCATACGTATGTTGGGCCCCGAGCGGCGGCGTGCAGGCCGTCCCCTGCCTGTGACCGCGCCGCCGCCGGGGCCCTGGATTCGGGACCGGGGGTCCGCTCGCCCAGCCCTCCGGAAAACCGGCCGGCTGGTGGAACGGAACCTGGTGGCCCCGAGCCGGGCCGGAGCGCGCCTCCGCTCGATACGCGCCCCGGCCCGGGGACCTTGTTTGTGAGCTACCCGAGCTACCCGAGCTACCCGATCTGTCCGGGTTTCCCGCGCGCTCCCGCCCGCCGCAAGCTAGTCGCCGGGGTGGGAGAGCTCGACGTCGTGCCCGTCGACGCCGTGACCGGACACCGTCAGCGCGCCCGCGACCGGCGGGTAGCCGCTCGCCATCACGGTGTAGTCGCCCGCGTCCAGGTCGGTGAAGGCGTACGCCCCGTCCTCCCCGGTCGTCGAAGTGGCGACGACATTGCCCGCCGCGTCGACCAGTGTGACCCGTGCGTCCGGCAGCGGACGACGGTCCCCGCCGGCGCGTACAGTGCCCTGGACCCGGGCGCCGGACCGGAGTTCGATCTCCAGCCGGGTGACGCCCTGGCCACCGACCTCGACCGGTGTCGCGGTCGGCCGGAAGCCGGAGGCGTTCACCGCGATGGTGAAGGTGCCGGCCACCAGCTCGTCGAAGGTGAACTCGCCGGCGGCGCCGGTCTTCGCGGTGGCGAGGACTTCGCCGCGCACATCGGTGACGACGACCATCGCGTCGCCGACCGGCTCTCCGTCGGCGAGGGCCCGGACCAGGCCGGTCAGACCGCTCGTACCGGCGAGCAGGATGTCGTAGCCCAGCGGCTCGTCACCGACGACGACCGTGGACGCCTGCGGCTGGTGACCGTCGGCGGAGGCGATCAGGACGTACGAGCCGGAGCCCGGCGCGTCCAGGGCGTAGCCGCCGTCGGCGTGGGCCACGGACCGGCCGAGCTGCCGTCCGCTGAGCGAGATCAGGGTGACCGCGGAGCGCGGCACCGGGCCGCCCTCGGCGTTCCTGACGTAGCCGTGGATCTGCCCGCCGCGCGGCGCGCTGTCGGCGGCCGCTCCGTTGGAGCCGAAGGCCGCGAACGGCTGCTGTTCGGTCGGCTGCGCCTGCTGCGCCTGCTGCGCCTGCTGGGTGTCGGCGGGGTTGCCCGCGCCGACCAGGGCCGGGGCCCGGTCCCACTCCGGGGCCTGCGGAGCCGACTCGGCCGAGGCGGGAGTCGGGGCGAGGGCCGGGGCGGCGGCGGTGGCTGTCGCCGCGTCCGCGCCGAGGCCCGCGTTGCCGTCGGCCTCCTGATGGAGACCACCCTTGTTCTTCAACGCGACCTCCTTGATGAAGAGGATGAGCACGAAGGCCACCAGGGCGCACGGAGCCGCGTAGAGGAAGACGTCCGCGACGCCGTCGCCGTACGCACTCTCGATCACGGTGCGGACCGGACCCGGGAGCTTGTCCAGGTTCGGGATCGCACCGCCGCCGCTGCCGCCGCTCGGCATGCCGAGGGCGTCCATGCCGTCCTTGACGTAATGCGTGACCCGGTTGCCGAGCACCGCGCCGAGCGCCGAGACGCCGACCGCGCCGCCGAGGGAGCGGAAGAAGGTGACGACTGAGCTGGCCGAGCCGAGGTCTTCGGGGGCCACCTGGTTCTGCGTGCAGAGCACCAGGTTCTGCATCATCATGCCGATGCCGAGGCCCATCAGCGCCATGTAGATCGCCAGGTGCCAGTACGGGGTGTCGTACGCGATGGTGCTGAGCAGCCCGAGACCCGCGGTGAGCAGCGCGCCGCCCGCGACCAGCCAGCCCTTCCAGCGGCCGGTCTTGGTGATGATCTGACCCGAGAGGGTCGAGGAGACGAACAGCCCCGCGATCATCGGGATGGTCATCACGCCGGACATCGTCGGCGACTCGCCGCGCGCCAGTTGGAAGTACTGGCTGAAGAAGACGGTGCCGGAGAACATCCCGATGCCGACGAACATGGACGCCAGCGAGGCCAGGGTGATCGTCTTGTTGCGGAACAGCCGCAGCGGGATGATCGGTTCCTTGGCCCGGGACTCCACGAAGACGAAGAGCAGCCCGAGCGCGATCGATCCGCCGACCATCGCGAAGGTCTGTCCGGAGATCCAGTCGTACTTGTCACCGGCCAGCGTCACCCAGACCAGCAGCAGCGAGACCGCCGCGCTGATGAAGAAGGCGCCGAGCCAGTCGATCTTGACGCCCTCGCGCTTCACCACCGGAAGCTTCAGGGTCTTCTGCAGCACGATCAGCGCGATGATCGCGAAGGGCACGCCGACGTAGAAGCACCAGCGCCAGCCCATCCAGGAGGTGTCCGTGATGACGCCGCCGAGCAGCGGGCCGCCGACGGTCGCGACGGCGAACGTCGCGCCGAGGTAGCCGCTGTAACGCCCGCGCTCACGCGGGGAGATCATCGCGGCCATCACGATCTGGGCGAGCGCGGACAGACCGCCGACGCCGATGCCCTGGACCACACGGCAGGCGATCAGCATGCCGCTGCTCTGGGACAGGCCGGCCACGATCGAGCCGAGGACGTAGATGATCAGGGCTATCTGGACCAGCAGCTTCTTGCTGAACAGGTCCGAGAGCTTGCCCCAGATGGGGGTGGTGGCGGTCATGGCCAGCAGCGAGGCCGTGACGACCCAGGTGTAGGCGCTCTGGCCGCCGTCGAGGTCGGAGATGATCTCGGGCAGGGCGTTGGAGACGATCGTCGACGACAGGATCGCGACGAACATGCCGAGCAGCAGCCCGGACAGCGCCTCCATGATCTGGCGGTGGGTCATCGGCGCGGCATCGGGGTCGGGGTGACCCCCGTGCTTGGCGTGGCCGCCCCGCACACCGGCTGGTGTGGTCGTTGCCATTCTGTTCCTTGTCTTCACGCGGGTGTACGGGTGGTCGAGTCGAGGGTGTGGTGGGCGCGGGACCGGCAGTCGCCGAAGCTGTCGCGCAGCCGGGCCAGCAGGGTGTTCAACTGGCCGAGGTCGTCGTCCGACCAGTCCCGCAGGGTTCCGGCGAGCATCTCCACGTAACGCTCGGAGATCTCGCCGAGCAGCTTTTCGCCGCTTGGGTTGAGGCTCAGCAGCCTGGACCGCTTGTCGAGCGGATCGGGCTGCCGGTCGATCCAGCCCCGCTCCGCGACGTGGGCCACATGACGGCTGGTCACCGACATGTCGATCGCGAGCAGCTCGGCCAGCTTGCTCATCCGCATCTCTCCGTGGTGCCGCAGAAGTGAGAGCACGGCGGTCGAACCGGCCGGGCAGTCGTGCGGCAGGATGCGGGAGAGGTCGCGTTTCACAGCTCCGATGGCGCTGAGCTGTTGGGCCAGTTCCTCGTACTGACTCTGCTCTGCCACTGGCACTCCTGCACTATCAAGTTGCTTAGGGCAACCATAGAAGCGATTGGTTGCTGCAGGCAAATGAAAAAGGGCGTTCAGAGGTAAACACCCGCTAAAGCCTCTGCCTGCCGGAAGTCAAGTGGGCAGCGGGGAGCATTTTCGGCCGAGATCGGGACGCGATCGGGGACCGCGGGGGCACCGGGGGTGTGCGGCGACCCCCTTGTTCGCTAGGGTCCTGGGCTATGGCACAGAACCCTCAAACCCCCCAGGGCAACAACGACCCGGCAGGCAGCACGCAGATGTTCCGCGCCTTCGTCGACGAGGGCGAGCCGCAGCGGCAGCCCGCAGCGGTGGTCGCGCCGGCCGCCGGGCCGCGCGTCGGCCTGATCGTCGGCGTCATCGTCGCGATCGTGGTCGTCGCGGTGGTCGCCTGGCTCGCGCTGGGCTGACAGCTCGGGCGCTACGGCGCTCAGCCGCTGCGGCGAGCTTTTACGGTCGGCGTCGGCCGTCGTCTCCGGTGGGTCGACTGAGGCCGGCCGCTCTCAGTGGGCTGGTCGCCACGGGGCGGCCGACGGCTACGAGTCGGCTGGTCGCTCGGGGGCCGCTGGTCGGGCCCGTGACGGGGGCGGGGCCTGCGGGGCGGTGGGTCCTGGACCGTATATTTACGGTCCTGGCGGCCCACAAATACACGACAGCGTCCAGGACCCACCGCCCCTCCGGCCCCACCCCCTCGCGTCGCCGGTCACTTCCAGTCGACGTCGATGTCCTGGGTGTCGACGTGCATGCCGAGCGGGACCCGCCAGGAGGCCACGCAGACCGTCCAGGTCTTCTCCTTCTTATGGCCGCCGCTGATCGGCGCCGGCAGTGGCTGCGAGGACCTGATCGTCGCCCAGTCGACGCCGAGCCCGCCGATGATGTGGGTCGCGAAGGTTACGGTGCCGGCCGTCACCGGCTTCCCGCCGGTGTTGCGGAACTCGACGGTCACCTTCTCGCACCAGCGCTTGTCCGCGTCGGCGCGCTTCGGGGTGCCGACCTTCAGTGCGGCGGGCGCTTGTGGGGTGGCTGGATTGGGTGGGTTGGGGTGGGAGGGTGTGCTGCCATCCGATCCAGATCCGGACCCTGGCCCCGATCCGGACCCTGACCCCGATCCGGACCCTGACCCTGATCCGGGGGAACTCGGTGAGCCGCCGCTCGTTCCACCGCTGTCACCGCTGTCACCGCTGTCACCGCTGTCACCGCTGTCACCGCTGTCACCGCTGTCACCGCTGCCGCCATCGCCGGGTGAGCCGGGGAGTGAGCCGGGCAGGTCGGACGTGCCCGGTGTCCCGGTGCCGCCGCCCTCGGCCGAGGCGTCACCGCCCGGCTCCGAGCCCGCCCCCTTCTTGCCGCTGCTCTTGTCGCCGTGCGCGCCGCTGCTCCGGCGTCCCGCGGCGGTGCTCGTCCCGGCGTCGCCGCTCGCGTCGTCCAGCGGGGTCAGCTCGACATCGCCCGCGGGTGGGCGCGCCGTCGCGTGCGCCCTGCCGCTCGGGGGGCCGGCCGCGCCGACCGCTACGTAGCCGTCGCCGTTGCCACCGCTCCCGCAGCCGGTGAGCAGCGCGCCCAGGCACAGCGCCGTCGAGGTGGTGGTGATCGCCGCGCCCCGGCGGCCGGTTGTCCGAAGCATCGGGCCAGTGTGGCTGACGATGCGTCAGGTGTATAGCGGTCGGACGTGGTTCCGTCCGACCACCGGCGCGTGCTGCGGTCGGATGGAACCACGTCCCGGCCGCCTTGCTGCGGTCCGTCCCGCGCTTGCCCTTCAGTCGGCGATGAGCCCGGCGCGCAGTTGGGTGAGGGTGCGGGTCAGCAGCCGGGAGACGTGCATCTGGGAGATGCCGACTTCCTCGCCGATCTGGGACTGCGTCATGTTGGCGAAGAACCGGAGCATGATGATCTGCCGTTCGCGCGTCGGCAGTTTGGCCAGCAGCGGCTTGAGCGACTCCCGGTACTCGACGCCTTCCAGTGCCGAGTCCTCGTAGCCGAGCCGGTCGGCCAGCGTGCCCTCGCCGCCGTCGTCCTCGGGGGACGGTGAGTCCAGCGAGCTGGCGGTATAGGCGTTGCCGACCGCGAGGCCGTCGACGACGTCCTCCTCCGACACGCCGAGGCACACGGCGAGTTCGGCGACGGTGGGCGAGCGGTCCAAGCGCTGCGAGAGGTCGTCGCTCGCCTTGGTCAGCGCGAGCCGCAGCTCCTGGAGCCTGCGCGGCACCCGTACCGACCAACTGGTGTCGCGGAAGAAGCGTTTGATCTCGCCGACGACGGTCGGCATCGCGAAGGTCGGGAATTCCACGCCGCGTTCGCAGTCGAACCGGTCGATCGCCTTGATCAGGCCGATCGTGCCGACCTGGACGATGTCCTCCATCGGCTCGTTGCGGCTGCGGAAGCGCGCCGAGGCGTAGCGGACCAGCGGGAGGTTCAACTCGATGAGCGTGTCCCGGACGTATGTCCGTTCCGCGCTGTCCTTGTCGAGTATGGCGAGCCGCCGGAACAGGGCACGGGAGAGGGTGCGGGTGTCGATGGCGTCGCTGTCGTTGTGCACATGCGGTGCGTCAGTGGAAAGCACCTTCGAGCTGCCCAGTTCTACGGACATGCCACCCCCTTGAGGTCGCGGTCGGGTTGCAGCGGCGCTCCTCGCTTCGAGAAGACCCGATGGACTTCGAGAAGCGCAGCCTCCACCTGAATACCGGAGGGGGCGCTGCGGCAAACGCGGTTCGAGCAGAATGTCATATGTCGGCAACACGCTGTAGCGCCATGTCGATATATCTGTGCACGAACCAAGGGGTGACGGGCGGTACCGGCGGAAGCGCTTCACCCGATCCGGCTACGCCTCGATCCGATTTGCGGACCGGAGTCTCGCGAAGCTGCGGGAGAGCAATCGGGACACATGCATCTGCGATACGCCGAGTTCCACGCTGATCTGGGACTGGGTCAGATTGCTGTAGTAGCGCAGCAGCAGAATGCGCTGTTCCCGCTCGGGCAGCTGGACGAGCAGGTGCTGTACGAGGTCGCGGTGCTCGACCCCTGCCAGCGCCGGGTCCTCGTAGCCGAGCCGGTCCAGCAGCCCCGGCAGCCCGTCGCCCTCCTGAGCGGCCTCCAGCGAGGACGCGTGGTACGACCGGCCGGCCTCGATGCAGGCCAGCACGTCCTCTTCGGGGATCTTCAGCCGTTCGGCGATCTCGGCGGTGGTCGGCGAGCGGCCGTGCAGCACGGTCAGGTCCTCGGTCGCGCCGTTGACCTGCACCCACAGCTCATGGAGCCGGCGCGGGACGTGCACGGTCCGTACGTTGTCCCGAAAGTAGCGTTTGATCTCGCCGACGACGGTCGGCATCGCGAAGGTCGGGAACTGGACGCCGCGCTCCGGGTCGAACCGGTCGATGGCGTTGATCAGGCCGATGGTGCCGACCTGGACCACGTCCTCCATCGGTTCGTTGCGGCTGCGGAAGCGGGCCGCGGCGTAGCGGACCAGCGGCAGATTGGCCTCGATCAGCGCGTCGCGCACCCGCGAATGCTCCGGCGTCCCCGACTCCAGACCGGTCAGCCGGGCGAAGAGCACCTGGGTGAGCGCCCTGGTGTCGGCGCTGCGGTTCTCACGGGCCGTTCTGGCCGCCGCACTGGCCGCGACGGCCGCCGCACTTCCGGCGCTGCTGGCGTTGTCGCTCTGGAGCGGCGTTTTGGGCACAGTACGAGCCGACACGGTCACGCCACCCTTCACAGTCCACTCATCCGGTAAAAGCGGTCATAGCATCACAAGACAGGTGCACTGTGTGCAAGCACCGTATATCGCCGTGTTGGTGATGAGTTGGGCATTTCGGGCAACTCGGACGGCGCTATGAACACCCTGCGATCGGGCCCGGGCACAGCGAAGCCCCCCACCCGGCGGGCGAGGGGCCAGGGCCGTACGGGGCTCAGAACTCGTAGTCGGCGATCACCCAAGTGGCGAATTCCCGCCACTGCCCGACGCCCGCCTGATGGGCCGGATGCTCCAGGTAGCGTCGCAGCGCCTCGGTGTCGGCCACCGAGGAATTGATCGCGTAGTCATAGGCGATCGGCCGGTCGGTGATGTTCCAGCCGCACTCCCAGGACGCCAGGTCCGGGATCAGCCCGCCGAGCTCCTCGAAGGCCCGCACCCCGGCGACGACCTTCGGCTCGTCCCGTGCGACACCGTCATTGAGCTTGAAAAGAACCAGGTGACGAATCACGGGGCAGCCTCCGTCCGGGCGACGACCAGCAGGTCAGGAGACCAGCTGGGTCATGAACTCCCCGACGCTCTGGGCGGCGTCCGAGATGCCCTCGAAGCCTACTTGGACAAGATCGGCGGCCCGCGAAGGGGACGTGATGATCGTGTACAGCACGAAGACGATGACCAGGTACATCGCGATCTTCTTCGTTTGCACCATACGTGCTGTCTCCCCTGCCGCTCCGCGTGTCTGTCCCCCGGACAATCGCGTGAGTCTATCCACACAGTTGACCCAATCGGCGGTCGGCCATCGGATGGTTGATCGATCCCTTAGGGACCAAAGCCCTGCCGAACGAGGTCCTTCGGCGGCCCGCCCCCGGCCGGCGCCCAGGCACGATGGACAGTGCCCGACGAATCCGGCAGGAATTCGCCGGGCCGGGACGGGACCTCACTGCGGGGTCCGGGCCATCGGTTCCCCCCGGGACCACGGCCCGGGCTTGGGGGTCCGGTCCCACTCGGGGGAAGCGGCTTGTCCCCCCGACGCCGCTTCCCCCGGCCGATTCTTCCGGTGTTTCCGGCCAACTGAGACCAGAAGTGAGACCAAAGCAAGACGACCACCTACTCAAATTGAGTAGGTGGTCGTCTGCTGTACTTCACAGCGGTAGCGGTGGGATTTGAACCCACGGAGAGGTTGCCCCCTCACACGCTTTCGAGGCGTGCTCCTTAGGCCGCTCGGACACGCTACCGAGAGAGAGCTTAGCGGACATGGGGCCGTGGTCTGTAACCGGTTCCCGCCGGGGCCTTTTTCCGGGCTCGGCGGGTGCTCGTGGCGCCCGTCAGCGCGCTCGGAAGAAGCTGGTGAGCAGCTCCGCGCACTCCTCGGCGAGTACGCCGTGGATCACTTCGGGCCGGTGGTTGAGCCGGCGGTCCCGTACGACGTCCCAGAGCGAGCCGGCGGCGCCGGCCTTCTCGTCGACGGCGCCGTAGACGACCCGGTCCAGGCGCGACAGGACGATCGCGCCCGCACACATCGTGCAGGGCTCCAGCGTCACCAGCAGGGTGCAGCCGGTGAGCCGCCATTGTCCTACGGTCCGGGCGGCGTCCCGGACCGCGAGGATCTCGGCGTGCGCCGTCGGGTCGCCGGTCGCCTCGCGTTCGTTGCGGCCGCGGCCGATCACCGTGCCGTCCGGCCCGAGCACGACCGCGCCGACCGGCACATCGCCGGTCTGCGGGGCGCGCGCCGCCTCGGCGAGCGCCAGGCGCATCGGCGCTCGCCAAGGGGCGCGCACCGGGTCGTGCGCTGGGGCGCGCGCCGGATCGGGCACCGGCGGGGGTGCGGGGTCCGGCACGCGCTCCGGTGCGGCGTCGTGCCCGGGGCGGGATGGTGGATCAGCCATGGAAGCCATGGCACCAGTGTCGGCGACGACCCGGCTGGGTGACCGGGCCGCACCGCCGGGCTACTGGACCGCCTCCAGGACGTCGGCGCAGCCCAGGGCGTCGGCGATGACGCTCAGCGCGTCCCCGTCGAGCGCCCTCAACTCCTTGCCGGACATTCCGAGGTCGCCGAGGATGTCGGCTTCCCCGATGGGTCCGGGCGGCACCGCGTCCGCGTCGGCGATGGTGTCGTCCTGTTCATCCTCTTCTTCCTGGGGTTCTCCGTCCTCCGTACCGTCGAGGTCGACCAGGCCGTCGAGATCGTCCTCGTCGGGGTCCCGGCCGAGCAGTTCGTCGGTGAGCAGGACGCCGTACGAGTTCCGGGCAGCGGCGGCCGCGTCCGAGATGAAGATGCGCGGGTCCTCCTCTCCGTCCACCCGGACGACGCCGAACCAGGCGTCCTCCTGCTCGATGAAGGCCAGCACCGTGTCGTCGTCGACGGCGGCCTCCCGTACCAGGTCGGCCAGGTCGGCCAACGTCTCCACGTCGTCGAGCTCTGTGTCGCTCGCTTTCCACCCGTCTTCGGTGCGCGCGAGCAGTGCGGCAAAGAACACCGTGACTCTCCCACTGGTCCTAGGCGTGCCGAGCCGGACGGGAAAGGGCCCGTCCACTCGGAATCGTGGCAGAAAGAGAGCCGTCGCGCGGGGTCTTCCGCGCTGCGTCGCGCAGCTGTCCTGGGAGATGTGGCTCACGCCCCGGCGTGCGCCCCCTCCGTAGGCCCTGCCGGAGAGCGTTCTTCACCAGCGGAAGGTGCGCATCCGCATTTGCTGACGCATGCGTGCGGCCCGGGCCCGGCGTGGCTTCACACGCTCCCTGAGCTCCTTCGCCTCGCTCAGCTCGCGTAGGAACTGGGCGCGGCGCCGGCGGCGGCCCGGTTCGGGCTCGCCCTCCGCCCCCGCTGCCCCGCTGCTCTGCTCGACCTGGTCAGCCATGGGTCACACCACCTCAATGCCCGAGGTCCGTGCCCGGTGCGACAGTCCGGGCGTACGTGCCCACTTTCCCCCGAATCGGTGGTTTGATGCCAGTGCGGCGACAGACTGCCGACGGGAGTCACGGCCCTCAGCCTCGGATACTGTCGTCTTTATGCGGATCCACGTCGTCGACCACCCGCTGGTGGCGCACAAACTCACCACGCTGCGCGACAAGCGCACCGATTCCCCCACGTTCCGACGGCTCTCCGATGAGCTGGTCACCCTGCTCGCCTACGAGGCGACGCGGGACGTGCGCACCGAGCAGGTCGACATCCAGACGCCGGTCACGCCGACGACCGGCGTGCGCCTGTCCTACCCGCGCCCCCTCGTCGTGCCGATCCTGCGGGCCGGCCTGGGCATGCTCGAAGGCATGGTGCGGCTGCTGCCGACCGCCGAGGTCGGCTTCCTCGGCATGGTTCGGAACGAGGAGACGCTCGAAGCGTCCACCTACGCCACCCGGATGCCCGAGGACCTCTCGGGCCGCCAGGTGTACGTACTGGACCCGATGCTGGCGACCGGCGGCACGATGGTCGCGGCGATCAACGAGCTGATCTCGCGCGGCGCCGACGATGTCACGGCGATCTGCCTGCTGGCGGCGCCCGAGGGCGTCGAGGTCATGGAGCGGAAGCTGGCGGGCGCGCCGGTGACCGTCGTGACCGCCTCCATCGACGAGCGGCTCAACGAGAACGGCTACATCGTCCCGGGCCTGGGCGACGCGGGCGACCGGATGTACGGCACAGCGGGCTGACTCCGCCGAAGCCCCGGGGCTCCCGGCGCGTCAGGGCCTACGGGCCTCGGGGCCCGCGGGCTTCAGCGCTTCAGCATTTGGACGGTGCGGACGTCGATGAGGGCTTGGCCAGTGCGGCCAGGGCCTTGTCGGCGTCCTTCTTCGTCGTGAGCTTCTTGAAGCCCTTGCCGAGGATCAGGTCCACGTCCTTGCCCTTGCGGGCGTCGGTCTTGACGTCCGCGCCGGGAAGCTGGGCGCCGAGCACCTTGAAGGACCCTTCCGCCGCGGCCGGCGCGCCGAGCAGTATGCCGGCGCCCAGGACCTTCCTGTCGTAGGCGGCCGGTGCGTTGCCCACCTTGCCGATCTTGAAGCCGCGCTTCTTCAGCTCATCGGCGGCGCTCTTGGCGAGACCGCTGCGCGGGGTCGCGTTGAAGACGTTGACGGTGATCGCGGGGGGTTTTGCGAGCGCGGCGAGCGGGCGCGGGGACGCCTTGCCGGACGGGCCGGCCTTGCAGTCCGCGTCGCCGGCCGAGGCGCGGCTCGTGCTACCGCCGCCGAAGACATCGATCAACTGCGATGTCCCCCACCCGATCAGACTCAGCGCCGCGACCGCGCCGACCAGCGCGAGCGCGATCCGGTATCGATGCCGGGGGCGGCGCATCCGCGGGTACTTGTCCCCTGTGATGCGGTTCTTCCCGCCCATGCCCGGTGGGGTCAGCATGCTCATGGCCGCAGCGTAGTGCCGCTCAGGACCAATGCCTACTAAATGATCATCGCGTGGCGCGGTGTCGGACCCGTACGGCCGAACGGTCCGTCCGCTGCGCGGGGTGCGGCTCTCGCGCGGACCCGTTGCGGGGCCCCGAATCGGGGCATCCCGAGGCGCGCGGCGGCGGCCGCCGGCACGTATGACGGCCGGTCAGGGCGTGTCTGGGCCGAACGGGGTACGCGGGGACGGCCCGCGGCCCGGAGAAGGCCGGGCGCGGAGTCGTGGGAGGGCGCGTAGCCGTGGAGGCGCGGGTCAGCCCAGTTCGAGCACGCGTGCGTGCAGCACCTGGCGCTGCTGGAGCGCGGCGCGGACCGCGCGGTGAAGTCCGTCCTCGAGGTAGAGGTCGCCCTGCCACTTCACGACGTGGGCGAACAGGTCCCCGTAGAAGGTCGAGTCCTCCGCGAGCAGCGTCTCAAGGTCGAGCTGTCCCTTGGTGGTGACCAGTTGGTCGAGGCGGACCGGGCGTGGAGCGACATCCGCCCACTGGCGGGTGCTCTCCCGGCCGTGGTCGGGGTACGGGCGCCCGTTTCCGATTCGCTTGAAGATCACACGGAAAGCCTACCGGGCCAGCGGCTCCGAGCGCAGCCATGATGCAGGAGTGGGAAGCTGACAAACAGCCGTATACCAGGAGCGATCCACAGTGATCCATGAGCGATCCACGCGTGAGAGCCCCGCGCCCGACGCCGTCCCCGCCGAGATCGCCGACAGCACCGGGGCCGCCGGGCCGGCCGGACCCGCCGGGGCCGCGGTGAGCGGGGGGAACGCCGAGGCCGCGGGGATCGGTGCGGCTACGCCTTCGCCGGGCCGGAATTCGACACGAACGAGCTACGGCACAGAGGCGGCGCTGAAGCGGCGCTGAGGCCGCCCGGGTCGCGCTGGGCCGCGTCGCGGTGCGCCCGTGTCTCGCCGGCTGCCGTCAGCCCGCGATCAATCCCGTGGGCACTGTTCGTCGTGATAGCCGGCGTCGCCCCGTGGGACGACATCGCGGTCGCGGCGGATGACCGAGACGGTGTCGCCGCGTTCCGCGCAGGACTCGGTGAAGGCGGACCGGTCCTGGTCGCTGTACTCGATCTCGATGACGTGGGCCCCATAGGCGTCGGCGTACCCCTCGCATTCGTCGTAGACGGCGCATTCCTCGGCGATGGCGAAGTCGAAGCCGATCTCGCGCCGGCCCGTCGTCCCGAACTCGGTCTGCGAGTTCTTCTGCGCCACCGCGAGGCCGCGGCTGTGGGCGTAGGCCACGAAGCGCTTCATGAACGCCTTGTCGGCGGCGACGCCGAACGCACCCCGCGAGCGGCTGTAGCTGTCGAGGTTGTCCGGTTCGATGGCCTGGAACCCCGACTTCCGGCAGCCGTCCACCCACTTCTTCTCGATGGCCAGGAGCCGGCGGCGCTTGGCGGCGGTCGAGATGTCGAAGACCCCCTCGTCCCAGTCGGTGTCCTTGACGCTGCGGCCCTCGCGGTCCCGGACGAGCAGCTCGGGGTGGTTGTTCTGCCACCACTGGGTGGTGCCGTAGCCGGGGTCGGTCCTGGACTCGTCCTCGCCGTCGGGCTGGGACTGGAGCGCGTTCAGGTAGCAGATGTTGTACTTCCCCGGCACGGCCGCGACGGTCCGGTCGCGGGCGACGATCCGTACGGACTTCGCCGGGGGGTACGGGCCACCGAGCTGGTAGTCGAACCGGCCGTTCACCGGGGGCGGCGTCACGCGCGGCGCGCTCCCCGCGGAGGGGGGCGGTCGCCGGTCCTTCGCGTCGCCCTGCCGGTCGCCCGTGGCGAGGGAGACGATGAGCGCGATGGTCCCCACGAGCGCGGCGCCGGTCCACAGCCGCGCGGGATGCCGGACGGCGGCGGTCACGCGGACCAGCCCCGTATGGCGGCGGGCGGGAGGAGCGGCGGTGTCAGCACAGTCGGGGGCACAGGTTTCATGATCCCGCACAGCGCGGGAGGAGCCGGCGGCGGAGGCGGTCGGGCCGGCGCACCGCCCCCGTAGCCCCAATACCGGTGACTTTGCTGGTGCTGGCTCGTTGAGTTGGTGTGCCAAGGCCCGGTCAGTTGAAGGAAGTTCAGGGTGATCGGTTTTCGGATCGCATCGCTCTGGGAGTGCTCACGCGTGCGTTTCCGCCGGAGCTGGTGGATGAGGTGGTGGTGGTGGGGTGCGGACGCACTGAGGAACGTCGACGCCTGCTTCCCGCGCGGGTGGTGGTGTATTTCGTGCTCGCGATGTGCCTGTTCTCGGGGCAGGGGTACGAGGAGGTCGGACGGCTTCTG
>NZ_JAYMZR010000061.1:0-19534 GCF_035828615.1 Streptomyces sp. H27-D2
AGGTACGCGGACGGCTCGGCGCCCGCCGCGCCGGGCAAACCCCGGACGGTGCCGTCGGGGTTGAGGAAGGCGGGACTGCCGCCCGGCACCATGCCGAGTTGCTCGGCCCGCCGCTCCAGCGCGTCCGGCGCGGAGAACTCGTCGACGTCCTGCTGCAGCGCCTGCTGCTCGTCGGTGAGCTCGGTGGTCTGCTTCTCCAGCCTGCTGAGCTGGAACGATCCCTGGTTCAGCAGCGAATTCAGCAGCAGCAGCGAGATCAGCCCGGTGGCCAGCAGCACCACGACGAGCAGTACGAAGGGCGTGCGGGCAGCCTGGGCCGGCCCCGCGGGCATCAGCCGGGCGAGCCGGGCGGCGCGGCCGGCGCCCGGCGAGCCGGCCCTGCTCACTCGACGTCCTCACGGATGCGCTCGGCGCCGCGCAGCCGGGCGGGGGCCGCGCGCCGGTTCTCGCCGATCTCTTCCTCGCTGGGCAGCTCCGCGCCCCGGGTGAGCAGCTTCAGCCGCGGCTGGTAGCGCTCGGGGACGACGGGCAGGCCGGTCGGCGCGGTGATGGCCGCTCCGGCCACCAGACACTGCTTGACCAGCCGGTCCTCCAGCGACTGGTACGCCAGCACGGCGATCCTGCCGCCCACGGCCAGCGACCGGACGGCGGCCGGGATGGCCCGCTCGACACTCGCCAGCTCGCCGTTGACCTCGATGCGCAGCGCTTGGAAGGTGCGCTTGGCGGGGTTGCCGCCGGTGCGCTTGGCGGCCTGCGGGAGCGCGTCGCGGATCAGCTCCACCAGCCGGGCGCTGTCGGTGAAGGGCTCCTTCACCCGTTCGCGCACCACCGCTTCCACGATCTTGCGGGCGAACTTCTCCTCGCCGTAGCTGCGCAGCAGCCGGACCAGGTCGCCGGGCGGGTAGGTGTTCAGCACCTCGGCCGCGCTGATGCCCGTCGTCTGGTCCATCCGCATGTCGAGCGGCGCGTCCTGCGCGTAGGCGAAGCCGCGGCCGGCCTCGTCGAGCTGCATGGAGGAGACGCCGAGGTCGAACAGGACGCCCTGGACCTTCGGGACGCGCAGCCGGCGCAGCACGTCGGGGAGCTCGTCGTAGACGGCGTGCACCAGCGTCGCGCGCTCGCCGTACGGGGCGAGGCGTTCGGCGGAGAGCTCGATCGCCGCCGGGTCCCGGTCGAGGGCGATGAGCCGCGCCTCGGGGAAGCGCTTGAGGAGCGCCTCGCTGTGACCGCCGAGTCCCAGGGTGCAGTCGACGACGACGGCTCCGGGAGCGCCGAGCGCGGGGGCGAGCATGTCCAGGCAGCGCTGGAGCATGACGGGGACGTGTAGCGGTCCCGGGGACGATGCAGTGCTCATGCGCCTTCCGTTTACAAGTGATGGCGGGTGACCGGAGGGAAGACAAGCACGCACGTACCGCTTGGTCCCCGCCCGCTCTGAAGGGGAAGCGGCCCTCTGACGCCGGGGAAGTGACGTCAGCCGACCGAGGAGCGGGAGGAGGCCGAGCCGTACGGCGTGTCGCGCACGCGGGGGATCCGCGCGGGATCCAACGGGGGGCGTCACGCCTCCCACTTCGCGCCACTTTAGTCCACTCGTCCCCTCGGTCAACCAACCGGATCCGCGCGTCACAGCACGTCCGCGGACCGGTCGGTTCACTCGCACAGCCGCATGGCCTGCGGCCTTGTGGGTTACCTCACACGGTGCCCCGTTGCCCGTCTTTGCCCGTCCTCACAGCGGGCCGACGGGCGCGCCGCCGACTAACGTCTCACTCATGTCGATATCCGCACCCCAGCCCCCGCCTCCGGCCGACGACGCCGCCCGCACCGGTGCGACGGTCACCGACCGGCTCGTCCAGGCCAATCAGACCTACGCCGACCGCTTCCGCGACCCCGGCATGGACGCCCAGCCCGTCCTGCACGTGGCGGTGGTCGCCTGTATGGACGCCAGGATCGACCTGCACGACGCGCTCGGGCTGGAGCTGGGCGACTGTCACACCATCCGTAACGCGGGCGGTGTGGTCACCGACGACATCATCCGCTCGCTGACGATCAGCCAGCGGGCTCTGGGAACGCGCAGCGTCGTGCTCATCCACCACACGGACTGCGGTCTGCTGAGCCTGACCGAGGACTTCCGGCACGAGCTGGAGGAGGAGGTGGGGCAGCGTCCGGCCTGGGCTGTCGAGGCGTTCAAGGACCTGGACCAGGACGTACGGCAGTCGATGCAGCGAGTGCGCACCTCGCCGTTCCTGCCGTACACCGACGATGTCCGCGGTTTCGTGTTCGATGTGACGACCGGGCTGCTGCGGGAGATCCACCCGCGGGTCTGATCCGCGGGCCTGATCCGCGGCGGGCGGCTGTGAGCGGTGAGCGGGGCGGTGCCGGGCGGGAGCCGGGGCCGCCCCGAGTGACAATGGGCATCGCCGAGCCGGCGGACAGGACCTCACAAGTCAGTCAATCGTCAATAAAAAGTGTTCGGTTATCCACAGGCGAGTGACGAGAGCCGCATCGCCAGCAAGAATGCGTGCAGTGCCATCGCACCAGCGTCTGCTGGGTGCGACGCACACGTTTCGGGGTGGGCCGGATCCGCGCAGCGGGTGTCGGCCCGTATGCAAGGGGCCGAGGAGGGCCGGGTGACGACCTATGACGATCGAGCGAGCCTCAGCGATCTGACGACCACGGCGGAGCGGATCCGCGGGTCGGTGGAGAGCGTGATCGAGGGCAAGCCGGAGGTCGTACGGCTTTCGCTGACCGTACTGCTCGCCGAAGGGCACCTGCTGATCGAGGATGTGCCGGGGGTGGGCAAGACCATGCTCGCCAAGGCGCTGGCCAGATCCATCGACTGCTCGGTGCGCCGGATCCAGTTCACCCCCGATCTGCTGCCGTCGGACATCACCGGTGTCAGCGTCTTCGACCAGCAGCGGCGGGACTTCGAGTTCAAGCCGGGTGCGATCTTCGCGCAGATCGTGATCGGCGACGAGATCAACCGCGCCTCGCCCAAGACCCAGTCCGCGCTGCTGGAGTCGATGGAGGAGCGGCAGGTCACCATCGACGGGCAGACCTATCAACTGCCCAGTCCCTTCATGGTGGTGGCCACCCAGAACCCCATCGAGATGGAGGGCACCTACCCGCTGCCCGAGGCGCAGCGCGACCGCTTCATGGCCCGGGTCTCGATCGGCTACCCGAGCCCGGCCGCCGAGTTGCAGATGCTCGACGTGCACGGCGGCGCGTCCCCGCTGGAAGACCTGCAACCGGTCGCGCACGCCCACGAGATCCTCAAGCTGATCGACGCGGTGCGCAACGTCCACGTCGCCGAGACCGTGCGGCGCTACGCCGTGGACCTCGTCGTGGCCACCCGTAACCACCCCGACCTGCGACTCGGCGCGTCGCCGCGCGCCACCCTGCATCTGCTCCGGGCGGCCAAGGCCTCGGCGGCGCTCAGCGGCCGGGAGTACGCGCTGCCCGACGATGTGCAGGCCCTCGCGGTCGCGGTGCTCGCGCACCGGCTGCTGCCGACCGCGCAGGCGCAGTTGAACCGGCGTACGGCCGAGCAGGTCATGGCCGAGATCCTGCTGCGCACGCCGGTGCCCGACCCGTACGACCAGCCGCAGCCGCCCGGCGCGCGGAGGCTCTGATGGCCCCCGGCGAGGTGGGCCACGCCGGCGAGGAGGAGGCCAGGAGCGACTTGCGGGCGGCGTTCGCGGGGCTGACCACCCGCGGCAGGTCCTTCCTGGCCGCCGGGGTCGCGGCGGCGATCTGCTCGTACGCGCTGGGCCAGTCGGACCTGCTGCGCGTCGGGATGCTGCTCGCGGTGCTGCCGCTGGTGTGCGTCGGCATGCTGCACCGCACCCGCTACCGGGTGGTCGGCGGCCGGCGGCTGTCCCCCGCGCGGGTGCCCGCCTCCTCCGAGGCGCGGGTGCACCTGCGGATCGACAATGTCTCGCGGCTGACCACCGGGCTGCTGATGCTCCAGGACCGGGTGCCGTACGTGCTGGGGCCGCGGCCCCGCTTCGTGCTCGACCGGGTGGAGCCGGGCGGTCGCCGGGAGGTGTCCTACCGGGTCCGTTCCGATCTGCGCGGCCGGTACCCGCTGGGGCCGCTGCAACTGCGGCTGACCGACCCGTTCGGGATGTGCGAGCTGACCCGGGCGTTCAACGCGTACGACACGCTGACCGTGGTGCCGCTGGTCGAGCCGCTGCCGCCGGTCGCGCTGGCCGGCGAGGCCGCCGGGTACGGCGAGGGGCGGCACCGCTCGCTCGCGCTGGCCGGCGAGGACGACCTGATCCCGCGCGGCTACCGGCACGGCGACGACCTGCGCCGGGTGCACTGGCGCTCCACCGCCCGCTACGGCGAGCTGATGGTCCGCCGTGAGGAACAGCCGCAGCGGGCCCGCTGCACGGTGCTGCTCGACACCCGGCGCTCCGCCTACGTGGGCGCGGGACCCGACTCCGCCTTCGAGTGGGGGGTCTCCGGCGCGGCGTCGACGGCCGTGCACCTGCTGGAGCGCGGCTTTTCGATGCGGCTGCTGACCGACACCGCGAGCGCCATGCCGGGCTCGGACGGCGGCGGCGGCTTCGCGGGCACCTCGCCGCAGTCGGCGGAAGCGGCCGGGCTGATCCTCGACACCCTCGCGGTGGTGGACCACTCCGACGAGGCCGGTCTCTCCCGCGCCTACGACGTGCTGCGCGGCGGCAACGAGGGTCTGCTGGTCGCCTTCCTCGGCGATCTGGACGACGAGCAGGCGGCGGTGGTCTGCCGGATGCGGCAGCGCACCGGCTCCGCGATCGCCTTCGTCCTGGACAGCACGGCATGGACCAGGACCGCGCCGGGCCGCGATGGGCGCGCCGCGTCGGTAAGCCCGGAGGAGCGGCTGCGGCTGCTGCGCGAGGCGGGCTGGACCGCGCTGCCGGTCGCGCCCGGCGACGCGCTGCCCGAGCTGTGGCGGCACATGAATTCGGCCGGCGGGCAGCGCGAGCGCCCGCGGGCCCCGGACGCGCCGCCGTCAGCGGCCCCGGCGGCTTCCCCTGCGGCCGCCCCTGCGGCCTCCCCAGCCGTCGGCGGCGCGACCGGTATGACAGGCACGGCCACCAGCACCACCGGCGCCACGCGCACGACAGGAGAACGACGATGAGTGGCCGCGGACGGCTCACCGTATGCGCGGCGGTGGCCACCCTGCTGGCCGCCTGCGCGCTGCTGCCACTGATGGAGCAGCCCGGCTGGATGATCCAGGCGGTGCTGCTGCTGACCCTGCTGTCGGCGGCCGGCGCGGTGGCCCGCCGGGTGCCGCTGGCGCGGCCGCTGACGGTGGCGGTGCAGGCGCTGCTGGCGTTACTGCTGCTCACCCTGGTGTTCGCGCGCGGCCAGGCGGTGGGCGGTGTGCTGCCGGGGCCCGATGTGATCCGGGAGTTCAGCCGGCTGATCGCGCAGGGCAGTGACGACGTCGGGCGCTTCGCCATACCCGCGCCGGTCACCCCCGGCATCCGGCTGCTGCTGGTCGGCGGCGTGCTGGTGATCGGCCTCGCGGTGGACGCGCTCGCGGTGACGTACCGCAGCGCCGCCCCCGCCGGGCTGCCGCTGCTCGCGCTGTACTCGGTGGCGGCGGGGCTGTCCAGGGGCGGCGCGGACTGGTTCTGGTTCCTGCTCGCGGGGAGCGGCTATCTGCTGCTCCTGCTGGCCGAGGGCCGGGACCGGCTGTCGCAGTGGGGCCGGGTGTTCAGCGGCGGCGGCCCGCGCAAACCCGGCAGACCGGCCTCGGGGCCGGACGCGGCGGGCCCACCGACGCCGGCCCCGGTGCGTACCGGACGCCGGATCGGCGCGCTGGCGCTGGGCGTCTCCCTGGTCGTGCCGGCCATGCTGCCCTCGCTGGGCGGCGGGCTGATAGAAGCCGCGGGCAACGGCTCGGGGGACGGCAGCGGCGGCACGATCTCCGCCGTCAACCCGCTCGTCTCCCTCCAGAACAGCCTCAACCAGCCGGAGGACCGCCAGGTCCTCAGCTACCGCACCTCCACGGACCAGACCCAGGACCTCTATCTGCGGATCGTCGCGCTGGACCAGTTCGACGGCACCTCCTGGAAGCCGTCGGAGCGGCACATCTACGACGTGCCCGACCCACTGCCCAGCCCCTTGGGGCTGAACGCCGGGGTCGCGACCACCACCATCGACACCTCGGTGTCGGCCGCCGACTGGTACCGGCAGAACTGGCTGCCGCTCCCTTACCCGGCCAGCGACGTCGACGTGAACGGCCGCTGGCGCTTCGAGCCGGCAGGCCGCACGATCGTCGGCGACCGCGGGCAGAACACCCGCGGCGCGCAGTACCGGGTGAAGAGCCTGCTGGTGCAGCCGACCGCCGCGCAGCTCGCGGCCGCCCGACCGCCGCCCTCCGACCTGATGCGCGAGTACACCAAGGTGCCGGACTCGCTGCCGGACGTGGTCAGGGACACCGCGAAGAAGCTGGCCGCGGGCTCCGACAACGCGTACGAGAAGGCCGTCAAGATCCAGGACTGGTTCGCGGTCAACGGCGGCTTCACCTACAACACCTCGGTGCGCGCCGGCAGCGGCAGTGACGCCATCGCCCGGTTCCTGGAGCAGAAGGAGGGCTTCTGCGTCCACTTCGCCTTCTCGATGGCGGCGATGTCGCGGACGCTGGGCATCCCGGCGCGGGTCGCGGTCGGCTTCACCCCCGGCACCCGGCAGTCGGACGGCTCCATGTCGGTCGGGCTCAAGGACGCGCACGCCTGGCCGGAGCTGTACTTCGAGGGCGTCGGCTGGACCCGCTTCGAGCCCACCCCGAGCCGCGGCACCGCGCCGGACTACACCCTGGCGGACACCCCCGCGGGGAACGGTTCGGACGCGGCCGTGCCCCGGCCCAGCGACTCCGCGGCGCCGTCCGCCGAGCCGTCCAACGAGCAGAGCTGCACCCCCGAGATGAAGAAGCTGGACGCCTGCGGGGCCCCGGCCGCACAGGCCGGCGGCGGCTCCAGCGACCCCGGGCTCCCGCTGGGACCGATCGCGGCGACGGCGGCTCTGGTGCTGTTGGTGCTGCTGGTGCCGGTCCTCCCGCTGCTCTGGCGGGTGCGGGCGAGAAGCCGACGGCTGCACGGCGGCCCCGACGCCGGGGACGCGTCCGCCCGTACTCTCGCCGCCTGGCGCGAACTCACCGACTCGGCCTGGGACTACGGCGTCCTGCCGGACGAATCGCAGACGCCGCGCAAGGCGGTCGCGCGGATCGTGCGGATCGGCGAGCTGGACGACCCGGCGGCGGAGTCCGCGCACCGGGTGGCCGCCGCGGTCGAGCAGGTGCTGTACGCGCCGCGACCGCGACCGGTGGCCGGCCTCGCGGACGATGTGCGGCGGGTCAGGGACGGGCTCGGCGGCTCGGCGGGACGCCGCCTGCGGCTGCGGGCGCTGCTCGCTCCGCGATCGGCCGTCCGGGTGGTCTGGGCCGGATCGCGCCGCTGGACCGCGCTGGTCGAGCGCGGGCACGCCGGCCGCTGGGCCGGCTCCTGGCGACGGCTGATCCCGCGCCGCCTTTCGGGGCAGCGCGGGTAGCTGCGTGGCCGGCCCCCGCCGAGGCCGCCCTCACCCATCGCTACTCAAGGCCCACAGCCGTGCTGGGCCCGTGGGGGCTCGGGTAGATGACTCAAGCGACTACGAGGCTCAGTGCCCCTGTTCATCACGGCGGCGCTGCCACCGCTCCTCGATCCGGTTCATCACCGAACGGCGCTGCCTGGTCTGGCGACGGGCCGGAGCCCCGCCCGCGGCGTCGGCCGTCGGTTGCTCACCCGGTTTGGGCGCTTTGCGCCATCCGGTGACGGCGAGCACGGCGCACCCCAGCATGACGAGGAATCCCACCACGCTGATCCAGATCTGTTGCGCGACCATTCCGGACATGAGGAGCGCGATACCCACCAAGAAGCCCGCGACCGCTTGGTATACCCGTCGCCGGGTGTACGTGCGCAGCCCGCTTCCCTCAAGCGCTGTCGCGAACTTGGGATCTTCGGCGTACAGCGCTCGCTCCATCTGCTCGAGCATGCGCTGCTCGTGCTCCGAGAGCGGCACGGAGTCCTCCTACTCGTCGGTCGCGGGGGCGACCGGGGTGCGACCCTCTCAGGATAGGCAGGGAATCGCCCCCGTGAAACCCGCCCCTCTGCGCCAATTCACTGTCCGGGCCGCCAGAGCGGTCGGTGCTGATGAACCCTGCATTCCCCGCCCGCCGATCCGTCATGCCGGACGGTTACCCCGATCATACGGGGCGCAGCGGCTGATCGGGTGGCCTGTGGGCTACTCCACCTGTCGTGCCACTCGCGTTCGCCTCAGCTGTGCCCGCCGAGCGGGCTCCGCTCCCCCGGACCGCGCTCCCCCGGACCCCGTTCCCCCAAGACATGCAGCTGGGTGGCGATGGAGTGGAAGGCGGGGAGTTCGGCGACGGCCGCTTCCAGCGCGAGCAGCGCGTCCATGGCACCGGGTTCGGTGTCCACCAGCACGCCGGGGACCAGGTCGGCGAAGACCCGCACGCCGTGCACCGCGCCGACCTCCAGGCCGGTGGCCGCGACCAGCTCGGACAGCTGCCCGGCAGTGAAGCGGCGGGGCACCGGGTCGCCTTCGCCCCAGCGCCCGAGGGGGTCGGCCAGGGCTTGGCGCGCCTCGACGAAGTGACCGGCGAGCGCGCGGGCGAGCACCGCGCCGCCGAGCCCGGCGGCGAGCAGGCTCAGGGTGCCGGCCGGGCGGAGCGCCTCGACGGTGTTGCGGACGCCTTCGGCCGGGTCGTCCACGTACTCCAGGACGCCGTGGCAGAGCACCGCGTCGTAGCTGCCCGGCTCCACGACGTCGAAGAGGCCGTGGGTGTCGCCCTGGACACCGCGCACCCGCTCAGCCACCCCGGCCTCGGCGGCCCGGCGCTCCAGCGCGAACAGCGCGTTGGGGCTGGGGTCGACCACGGTGACGCGGTGACCGAGGCGGGCGACGGGCACCGCGAAGTTGCCGGTGCCGCCACCGGTGTCGAGCACATCCAGGATGTCGCGCCCGGCCGCCTTGGCCCGGCGCTCCAGGGCGTCCCGGAGCACCTCCCAGACCACGGCGGTACGCAGGGATGCCCGGGGGCGCAGCGGTTGGACGCCCTCTTCACGAGACATGGCGGGTGGCTCCTCGACGCGGTGCCACCGCCGGGGGCGGGGACACGAACTGGCACAAGCGAATCCCACCCTATGGCCTCCGGCGTTCAGCCCGCCTCCGGCCGCACGCCCGCCCGCTGGCCCGGCAGCGCCGGTTGCAGCACGAGCATGCGCTCGACGAGGCGCAGGAACATTCCGGCGTCCCGCATCAGGTCGTCGGCGTCCCGGGCGCTGGCCGCGTCCGGGATGCCCGCCTCGGCTCGGGCCCTGCGGCGCGCGCCGGAGGCGAACAGCGCGCTCCACTCGATGAGTTCCGGGGCGACCTCCGGCAGCACTTCCCAGGCGCTGCGTATCCGCTGCCGCCGCCGGGAGCCGACTTCGGGCCGCACCCGGACCGCGAGGACGGCCGCGGCGGTGCGCAGCGCGGCGAGGTGCGCGGTGGCGTAGCGCTCATTGGCCGTCTCCAGCTCGGCGGCCTCTTCGAGGCCGTGCTGGGCTTGGGCCAGTAGGTCCAGGGCGGCGGGCGAAGCTGTCGCCCTCCGCAGGACGGGATGGACATCACTCGGGGGACCGTACGCAGCGGATGTGGCTGCCATGACGAATCTCCTGTCGTCGCGTGACGATTCCGGACCGTATGCATCCATCGTGGGGCACACCACTGACAATTGGGCCTGACCTGCGGCGATGCGGTCACCGAAGCCTCACTCCCTGTCGCCGGTACGCGCCGCGGCGGCGCGTCGGCACCCCGCTCGCCGACCCGGGGCGGCCATGCGGCATACTTTTTGTACTGACCGGTCAGTTCAAGGGAGGGATCGTGGACAGCACCCCACGCGGGGCAGCAGTCACGGCCGAGGGATTGGGCGTCGAGGGGCCGCGGGGCTGGGCGTTCCGCGGCATCGGCATCGACGCCGGGCCGGGCGCGCTGATCGCCATCGAGGGTCCGTCGGGTTCGGGGCGCACCTGCCTGCTGCTCGCGCTCACCGGCCGGATGCGGATCACCGCCGGCCATGCCGAGATCGCAGGGGAGCGGCTGCCGAAGCGGATGGGCGCGGTGCGGCGGTTCGCCGCGATCGCCCATGTCCCCGGCGTGACCGACCTCGAACCGTCGCTGACCGTCGCCGAACATCTGCGCGAGCGCGCCCTGTTGCAGCGCCGCTACGACGGTTCGCTGCGCGCTCTGCTCCGGCCGCGCCGGGAGCGTACGGCCGAGGCCCGCGCCCGGATCGACCGGGCGATGGAGGCGGCCGGGCTCGATACGGACACGCTGCCCAAGGGGCCGCGGACAGCCGTACGCGACCTGGAGCGGCTGGAGTCGCTGCGGCTGTCGATCGCGTTGTCGCTGATCAGCGAGCCCCGGCTGCTGGCCGTGGACGACACCGACCTCAAGCTCTCGGACGCGGACCGCGAGCACGCCTGGGCGCTGCTGCGGTCCCTGGCCGACGGCGGCACGACCGTCGTCGCCGTGTGCAGCGAGGCCCCCGAGGACGCGCTCGTGATCTCGACCGCCGGCCGGGCGGACGCCGCACCGGACACCGAAGCGGCGGACGCCGCACAAGGCGCACAGGACACCGCGCAGGACGCGCAGGACACCCAGGACGCGCAGGACACACCCGACGAAAAGTCCGACGAGAAGGGGGCGGCAGATGCGTTCGCCGAAACTGGCCGCGCTTGAGCTGAAACGGTTCGGCCGGGGCAAGCTGCCGCGTGCCGCGCTCGCCGCGCTGTTGCTGCTCCCACTGCTCTACGGCGCGCTCTACCTGTGGTCCTTCTGGGATCCGTACGGGCGGCTCGACAAGATCCCGGTCGCGCTGGTCAACTCCGACCGCTCGGTCAGCGCGAAGGCCGCGAAGGGGCAGCAGGCCGAGAAGATCGCGGCGGGCGACGACATCGTCAAGGGCCTGCGGGACAGCAACACCTTCGAGTGGCACGAGACGAGCGCCGCCGAGGCCCGTAAGGGCGTCGAGGACGGCCGCTACTACCTGTCGATGACCGTGCCCTCGGACTTCAGCAAGCGCCTGGCGTCCAGCTCCGGCGACGATCCGCGGACCAGCGCGCTGAAGGTCCGCACCAACGACGCGAACAACTACATCGTCGGGCAGATCTCCCGAACGGTGTTCGCCGAGGTCCGCTCGGCGGCGTCCGGCAAGGCGTCCCGCGGCTTCTACGACAAGATCTTCGTCTCCTTCTCGGACATCCACGGCAAGACCGTGGAGGCCGCCAAGGGCTCCGACAAGCTGGGCGACGGCATCGGCAAGGCCAAGAAGGGGACGGGCGACCTCTCCAAGGGGCTGTCGGACGCCCAGGACGGCAGCGGCAAGCTGGCGAAGGGGCTGAAGAAGCTCGACAACGGCGCGGACAAGGTCGAGACCGGCGCGGGCGCGGTGGCGAAGGGCTCCGGAAAGGTGCACAAGGGCGCGGGAAGCGTCGCCGACGGCACCCAGAAGCTGGCCGACAAGGCCAATAAGGTCGCGAGGATCGAGCCGTTCCTCAAGAAGAACGGCTCGGAGATCGGCAGGGTCTCCCGGGTCGTCGCCAACACCTCGCAGGCGGCCCGCGACAACCTCGACAAGCTGCCCTCCCCCACCAGCGCCGCGAAGCTCGCCAAGGACACCCGCGCGGCGTCCGACCTGCTCAGCGCCGACTACCGGCGGCGCTGCGTCAACCCCACGGGCACGGACGCCGGCACGGACGTCGCCGGCATCGCGGGCACCGCCGACGCCGCGGGCGCTCCCGCGCGGCCGGACAGCGCGTGCCCGAAGCTGAAGAAGCTGGCGGAGGCGGGGAAGACCGTCGCGGACGGCGCCGGCTCCCTCAACACCCTGGTGCAGAACAAGAACGGCGAGCTGGACAGGCTCAGCCGGGACCTCGACACCGTGCACACCTACGCGACGAAGCTCGCCGACGAGGCGCCGACCCTCTGGCAGGACCTCGACTCCGCCGTCAAGAAGATCAACGCTCTCAACAACGGGGCGCACAAGGTCTCCACCGGCGCGGGCAAGGTCGCGACCGGCGCGGGGAAGGTCACCACCGGCGTCGACCAGCTGCACACGGGCCTGACCTCGGCGAAGGACGGCGCGGACACCCTCGACACCGGCATCGGCAAGCTCTCCTCCGGCGCGGACACCCTGAACGGCGGGATGTACAAGCTCGTCGACGGCTCCGGCAAGCTCTCCGGCGGCCTGCACGACGGCGCCGACCAGATCCCGGACTACGACAAGAAGGACCGGCAGGCGCGGACCGGGGTCATGTCCGACCCGGTGCAGCTCGCCTCCCAGTCGATGCACAAGGCGCCCAACTACGGCACCGGGTTCGCCCCCTACTTCATCCCGCTGTCGCTGTGGGTGGGCTCGATGGTCGCGTACATGCTGATCCAGCCGCTGAACCGGCGCGCGCTGGCCGCCGGCGCCTCCTCCTGGCGGATCGCGGTGGCCGGCTGGCTGCCGGTCGCGGCGCTCGGCGTGCTGCAGACCGGGGCCCTGATGGCCGTACTGCACTGGGGGCTGGGCCTGCAGATGGTCAGGGCCGCGGGCACGATCGGCTTCCTGGTGCTGGTCACCGGCTGTTTCGCGGCCATCGTGCAGTGGCTGAACGCGCGCTTCGGACCGGCCGGGCGCATTCTCGTCCTGGCGATGCTGATGCTCCAGCTGACCTCCGCGGGCGGCACCTACCCGGTGCAGACGAGCCCCGGTTTCTTCAACGCCATCCATCCCTTCCTGCCGATGAGTTACGTCGTCGAGGGACTGCGGCGGCTGATCACCGGAGGCGGTCTGGGGCCGGTGTGGCAGGCGTGCGCCGTGCTGCTCGCCTTCACCCTCGGCGCGCTCGCGCTGACCGCCTGGTCGGCCCGGCGCAAGCAGGTCTGGACGCTCGACAAGCTGCACCCGGAGCTGAGTCTGTGACCCGTACCGCCTCCCCGACAGGGAGAATCCGGAGCATGGACAGCAGCAGCACGCGCCGCCAGGCCACCCGGCAGAAGCTCTACGAGGCAGCGGTCATCCTCATCGCAGAGCAGGGTTTCTCCGCCACCACGGTGGAGGAGATCGCCGAACGGGCCGGCGTCGCGAAGGGCACCGTCTACTACAACTTCGCGAGCAAGAGCGAGCTCTTCGAGGAGCTGCTGCGGCACGGCATCGAACTGCTCACGGCGGCGCTGCGGCAGTCCGCCGAGCAAGTGGCCGCAGAGGGCGGCAGCAAGGTCGACGCGCTGGACGCGATGATCCGCGCCGGGCTGGTCTTCATCGAGCGCTATCCGGCGCTGACCCAGCTGTACGTCGCGGAACTGTGGCGGACCAACCGGGCCTGGCAGTCCACGCTCATGGTGGTGCGCGAACAGGCCATCGCGGCGGTGGAGTCGGTGCTCCAGGAAGCGGTCGACGGCGGCGAGCTGAGCGAGGAGATCGACGTGCCGCTGACAGCTTCGGCACTGTTCGGCATGGTGCTGGTGGCGGCGCTGGACTGGCAGTCCTTCCAGCCGCAGCGGTCGATCGACGACGTGCACTCCGCGCTGTCGCGGCTGCTTCAGGGGCGGGTCAGCGGGCGGCCCCGCCGGTAGCGCCGTGACCGGCGGGCTGAATTTTCATCCCGTTGGGGGCACCTCCCGGCCGAAGGCTGGGGGAGATTGAGGACACCCGTCCACCGGCCGGACCCGGTCGACAAGCCCCGCCCCACGACCCGGCCAAAAAAACGAAGTGTGCCGCTCTGGCGCGGCTCGATCCCCCCGAGCCGCGCCGGAGCAGCGCATCTTCCCCCGATCTCCCCCGATATCTTTCTCTTTCCCCCGGGTTTCCCAGGTCCCCCGTGGTACTCCCCCGTGCTACCTCCGCGTTTCCCCCGTGGAGGTGTCCCCCTGGAGCTCCCCCGTGGCGCTCCTTGGGCCCGTCGGGGATGCCGCGCCGTTCCGCCGCCCCGTGTCGTCGGTGCCGGCGCCGCGTCCCTTCCGTGCCGCTTACTCTTCCTTCTCCGCAGGTCCGGGCCTATCCGTGCGGCTACTCATCTCCACTACTGAGTACAGGTACTCAAGCCTGAGCATTCCCACCCAGGCGCGTACGGGCGGCGCGGCCGTCCGGCCGGCCGCGTCCACTGGTGCGGGCGGGTCGGGGCGTTGTCACAGGGGCCGGATAAAGTCTCGGGCATGGCACGGATTGCGGTGATCGGCGCCGGGATGGGCGCGATGGCGGCTGCCGCCCGGCTGGCCGTGGCCGGCCACCGGGTGGCGGTCCACGAGCGGGCGGGCGGCTACGGCGGCGCGGTCGGGCGCTTCGAGCGCGGCGGCTTCGCCTTCGACACCGGGCCGGGGCTGCTGCATCTGCCCGCCGTCTACCGCGACTTGTTCGTCAAGACCGGCAAGGAACCGCTGGAGCGGTGCGTCGAGCTGACCCAGGTGGACCCCGCGAGCCGGCACGTCTTCGCGGACGGCACGGAGCTGTCGCTGCCGAACGCCTCCCGCGCGGGCGTCGTCGAGGCGCTGGACGCCGCGCTCGGCGCGGGCGCGGGCGAGCGCTGGAGCGAGCTGATCCAGCGGGCCCGCGAGGTCTGGGACGCGACGCGCAGACCGCTGCTGGAGGAGCCGCTGCCCGCGGACCCGGCGGCGCTGCGCCTCGACCCCTACCCCGCGCCGCGCAAGCGGGGCTGGCTCGGGCGCGGCAAGCGGCCCGGCTCGCTCGCCGAGGTGGCCGCTCTGGAGCTGCGCGATCCCCGGCTGGTGGCGCTGCTGGAGAGCTACGCCCTGGCGTACGGCTTCCACCCGGGCAGCGCGCCGCCCAGCGCGACCGTGCTGCCGTACCTGGAGCAGACCTTCGGGAGCTGGTACGCCAGCGGTGGCATGCGAGCGCTGGCGGACGCGCTGTACGAGCGCTGCCTGGCCCGGAAGGTGACGTTCAGCTTCGGCTCCGAGGTCGTCGGGATCGTCGAGAAGGACGGCCGGGCGGCGGGTGTCGAGCTGAGCGACGGCACGGTCGTGGAGGCGGACTCGGTGGTCGCGGGCATCGATCCGTGGCATCTGAAGGCGCTGCTCGGCGGCGGGGCCGCTGCCCGGCCTACCAGCCCAGCACGGGCCGCCGCTTCCGTGACACCCACCGCCGTGACACCCACCGCCGTGACGCCGGTTCCGCTGGGCCGGCTGGTCGTCTGCCTCGCCCTGCGCGGAGCGCGCCCCGAGGGCACCGCGCACCGCACGGTGATCCACGCGGCCGACGGGAAGGCCGAGTCGGCCGCGCTGTCCCGCGGTGAGCTGTGCGAGCGGCCGACCGTGACGGTGCTCCGGCCGGACGACGCCGATCTGGTCCCCGACGCCGCACACGAAGCGATCACGCTCACGGTCACCGTCCCCGCGCATGGGCCGGTCGAGTGGCGCGCCCCCGGACAGGCCGACGGGTACGCGGACCGAGTGCTGGCGGCGGCCGGGGCGGCGGTGCCGGGGCTGCGCGAGCGGGTGCTCTGGCGCGAGGTGCGCACCCCCGCCGACACCGAGGCGGCGACCGGAGCCACCGGCGGCGCGGTGCCGGGCCCCTCGCTCGCCGGGGCGGACGGGCGGCTGCTGCACCCCTCCAACGTCGGCCGGCTGCCGGGGCTCTACCCGGTGGGCGGCTGGTCGCACCCCGGCGGCGGGCTGGCGCACGCCGGGATGTCGGGGGCCATGGTCGCCGGGCTCATCGTGAGCGGGGACGACTGGCGCGGTTCCCAGTAGCCCGCCCGCCGCTCAGCGCTCCCAGCGGCCCGCCCGCCGCTCAGTAGCGGTACTGCTCGTCGTACCCGTTGTTGTGGTCCGGCTGGTAGGGCTGGTAGGGGTACGGCTGCTCCGGCGGCAGGCTGCCGGGCGGCGGGGTCTCGCCGTCGCGCTGCTGCGGGACCCAGACGCCGCCGGGCGGCGTGTCCGAGCTGAACGGGGGCTGCGCCGGGAACCCGAGGTCATCCAGGTAGGGCTGGGCGCCGTACTGCCCCTGGCCGCCCGCTGCCTGGCCGCCGTACTGCTCCGGGCTGTACTGCCCGGGAACGTACGCGTCGGCCTGCTGCGGTGCGTAGGACTGGTGGCTGTACGGGTCGTAGGGCTCGTACTGCTGCTGCGAGCCGATGTACGGGTCGGAGTAGGCGGCGTACTGCCCCTGCTGCTGCGAGTCGTCGTAGCCGTACTGGCCCTGGTAGCTGTCCTGCCCGTAGGCCGCGTCGTATCCGGTGCCGTAGCCGCTGGTGTCGGGGGCCGGGTAGGGCTGCGGCGTGGCGTCGTTGTAGACGCCGTACTGGCCGGTGTCGTCGGGCATCGGTTCCGGGGCGTAGGCGGGCATCGCCCGTGTGTGCTCGTCCGAGAGGTCGGGCGCGGGGGGCACCGGGGCCATTTCGAGGTCGGAGACCTGGAGCGTCGGCTCCCGCGCGGGCTCGGGACGCTCGGAGCGGCCCCGGCGGCGCTTGCTGGAGCCGGGCTGGCCGCCGAGCGCCCAGCCGGTGGAGAAGCCGCGCCGGAAGGAGAGCGTGACGTAAGTCTGTCCGAGCGCGAAGACGATCGCGCCGAGCGCGATCACCACGACCGACGGCAGGATCACCCCTACGACGACGCCGAGGAAGCCGACGAAGGCCAGCATCCGCCAGCGCAGCCGGGCCTTGTACTGCAACAGCACTTCACCCAGCAGCCACAGCGCGACGATTCCGAACGCGATGTAGAGGACCGTCCAGCCCATGTACGCCCCTCTCGTTCGGCCGCCGCGGGGGTACGCCGGCCGTCAGGACTGCCGCTGGTGCAGCCCGAGATTCTCATAGATTTCCAGCGTTGCCGTCGAGTGATTGAGGGTGATGAAGTGCAGTCCGGGGATTTCCTCGGACATCAGCCTCGCGCACAACTCAGTCGCGTACTCGATCCCGACCGAGCGTACAGCGGCCGGGGCGTCCTTGACCGCGAGGAGGCGGTCGGCCAACTCCGGTGGGAACGCGGCATTGCTGAGTTGAGCGAACCGCTCGATCTGCCGGATGTTCGTGACGGGCATGATCTCCGGAATGATCGGCGTCGCGCAACCGGCGGCGGAGACCCGGTCGCGCAGCCGCAGATAGTCCTCCGGGTAGAAGAACATCTGGGTGATCGCGAAGTCCGCGCCGGCCCGGCACTTGTCGACGAAGTGCTTGACGTCGCTGTCCCAGTCCGCCGAGCGCGGGTGCATCTCGGGGAACGCGGCGACGCCGACGCAGAAGTCCCCCGACTCCTTGATCAGCCGGACCAGGTCGGCGGCGTAGTCGACGCCGCTGGGGTGCCGGACCCACTCGCCCATCGGGTCGCCGGGCGGGTCGCCGCGCACCGCGAGCATGTTGCGAATGCCCGCGTCGGCGTACTGGCCGATGACGTTGCGCAGTTCGGCCAGCGAGTGGTCGACGGCGGTGAGGTGGGCGACCGGGGTGAGGGTGGTGTCGGTCGCGATCCGCTCGGTGGCCCGGACGGTCCCCTCGCGGGAGGAGCCTCCCGCGCCGTAGGTCACGGAGACGAAGGTCGGCGCGACGGCCTCGATGCGGCGGATGGCGTTCCACAGGGTCCGCTCGCCCTTCTCGGTCTTCGGGGCCGAGAACTCGAACGAATACGATTGCCCGCCGGAAGCGAGCAGGTCGCGTACCGTGTGTGCGCGATCTGTCCTAGTGGAAGCAATGCCATGGGCCATACCGGCAGGTTAACCACCGGCCGCGCGCAGCCCCAACCTTCTGGGGCGATATGCCCGCTTTACCGGTTTCCGGTCCACCTGTCGGACAGCCGTGCGACTACAGGGCGCGCTCGCGCACGCGCTTCGCCAGGCTCGCCGCCGCCGCTCCCGGATCGTCCGCCTCGGTGATCGCGCGCACCACGACGACCCGCCGCGCGCCCGCGTCCAGCACCTCGTCGAGGTTGCCCGCGTCGATCCCGCCGATCGCGAACCAGGGACGCTCGGGCCGCCGCTCCGCCGCGTACCGGACCAGGGCGAGGCCCGGTGCGTGCCGCCCCGGCTTGGTGGGGGTGGGCCAGCAGGGGCCGGTGCAGAAGTAGTCCACGCCGGGCTCGGCCAGCGCCGCGTCGACCTCCGCCTCGGCGTGCGCGGAGCGGCCGATCAGCACCGCCTCGCCCACGATCGCGCGGGCGGCGGGCACCGGCAGGTCGTCCTGGCCCAGGTGCAGCACCTGGGAGCCGATGGCGTGGGCGACGTCCGCCCGGTCGTTCACCGCGAGCAGCTTGCCGTGTCGGCGGCAGGCGTCGGCGAAGACTTCGAGGTGCCGCAGCTCCGGCCCCGCCTCCATGCCCTTGTCGCGCAGCTGCACGATGTCGACGCCTGAGCCGAGCACCGCGTCCAGGAACTCCGGCAGATCGCCTTGGCGCTCGCGCGCGTCGGTGCAGAGATAGAGCCGGGCGTCGGACAGGAGTTCGGGTGCGATGGCCATGGAACGGTTCCCCCCGGGGTGAGCCGCGTACGGACCGCGGAGCGACGCCCCGCGGTCCGTACGCCTATCGGTGTCTGCCGGTGGCGATCTCCACCGGTACTGCTCTGTCGGCTGTTACTGCTTGGTACTGCTTGGTACTGCTGTCTGCCGGCGGCGATCGCCTACCGGTACTGGTTTCCGTCGCTGTCAGCGTCTGTGTCCGTGTCCGCCGCTGCGGGACTCGACGGCCGCGTCAGAGGGCGAGCGCCTGGGCTCGGCGCTTCACCTCCGTACCGCGATTCTCGCTGAGCGCCTGGGCGGGGGTGCCGGGCAGGCTCGGGTCCGGGCTGAACAGCCATTCCAGCATTTCCTGGTCGCTGTAGCCATCGTCACGCAGCAGTGTCAGGGTGCCGGTGAGGCCCTTGACGATATGGCCGTCGCCGATGAAATCGGCCGGCACCTGCAGTACCCGGTTCTCTCCCCGGCGCACCGCGATCAGCTGCCCGTCCCTGATCAGCTGCCGGACTTTGGTCACCTCGACGTCGAACTTCTCGGCGATGTCGGGGAGGGTCAGCCAGCTGGGGACGAGTCCATCAATGTTTGCGTCAATCTGGGTCACGGGACAAGCGTGCCATCCCGGACCGACAGTCGGTAGTCGGGACCTGCCGTGAGGCCGCCGCCTTCAGTGGTACGGCGGTGTCCGCGACCCGTTCCCGGTCGATGTGCGCGCCCCGCTCGATGATCTTCCGGCCCTGCGCGAGATCACGCGGCCGGCCGACCGCGAGCAGCGCGACCAGCACCCCCGCGCGCAGCCAGCACACCGACCAGGACAGGCCGCCGGGGTCGCCGCGCCACACCATCTCGTCCGCGGCGGCGTGGTGGCCCGCGTATTGCACGAAGCGGCCGAACTGCTCGGACCAGAAGTACGGCACCGGGTCGTAGACCCCGCCCTCGGCCTCGCCGCCGACGATGTTGGCCGCGACGGTGCGCGGGCCCTGGAGCGCGTTGTCCCAGTGGTGCACGAGCAGCCGCTCGCCGTAGCGGGCGGACGGGAAGGAGACGCAGTCGCCGAC
>NZ_JAYMZR010000061.1:19639-47313 GCF_035828615.1 Streptomyces sp. H27-D2
ATCCCGGTGACGCGCGCGCCGGTGATCAAAGCGGCGCCGGAATCGGTGTACCAGGCGGCCATGTGCTCGGCGACCTCACCGGGGAGCGCCCCGGAGAGCGGCCGGTCGGCGGCCTCGACGACGGTCACCTCGCAGCCGGCCTCGCGGGCCGCCGTGGCGAACTCGGCGCCGATCCAGCCGGCGCCGACCACCACGATCCTGCGCTGCGCGGCCAGGACGGGGCGCAGCCGCTGGGCGTCGTCGAGGGTGCGCAGCAGATGTACGTCGGGCAGGTCCCCGCAGCCGGGCAGCGTGATCGCTTCGGCTCCGGTGGCGATGACCAGCCGGTCGTAGGGCACCGGGCCCGCCTCGGTCTCCAGCAGGTGTTCGGCGGGGCGCAGCGCCGTGACGTGCCGGCCCAGTTCCAGCTGGATGCCGAGCGCGGCGAAGTCCACGTCGAAGGCGGAGCCGTCGGATTTGCCGAGCAGGACCGCTTTGGAGAGCGGCGGGCGGTCGTAGGGCGGGTGCGGTTCGGCGCCCAGCAGGACGATCGCACCGTCCCAGCCCTGTTCGCGCAGGGCCACCGCCGTCTGCACCCCGGCCATGCCCGCGCCGACGATGACGACCCGGCGCAGCCTGTCCGCCGTCCGGTCCGGGGTCCTGGCCCGGCTAGCGCTCTGCGTACCGCTCTGCTCGCTCACCCGATCACTGTAGGACGGCGGTCGCGGCGGGCCGCAGCACCATGCGGCGAGATCTCTGACACAACGTCACGGCGACCGGCCCGCCGGGGCCCGCCACCGGCCGCCGGACGTCCTTACGGGCGGTCGGGGCCAAGCGTTAGGGTGGCGGGCGTAAGGCACTCGCGGGAGCCCGGACGGACCGGGCTGAGAGGGAGGCTGGACGGCCTCCGACCGTACGAACCTGATCCGGGTCATGCCGGCGAAGGGAGGGGCTGGACACCCATGCACGCCGCTACGGGCAACGCTTCGGACAGCTCTCCGGACCTGAACGACGCACCGGGGCACAACGCGCCCCCGAACGACGACAACGCACCGCGCGGCTCCGCGTACGACGCCGCGCACAGCCCGGCACTGGGCTCCGCCCCTGATCCCGCGCGCGCCCCGACGCCCCGCCGTCAGCCCGACGGCTCCGGCTCGACCTGCGACGTCCTGGTCATCGGCGGCGGCGTCATCGGCCTGGTCACGGCCTGGCGGGCGGCGCAGCGCGGTCTGCGGGTCACGGTCGCCGACCCCGCGCCGGGCGGCGGCGCGGCGCAGGTCGCGGCCGGGATGCTCGCCGCCGTCACCGAGCTGCACTACGGCGAGCAGACGCTGCTCGGCCTCAATCTGTCCTCCGCGCGCCGCTATCCGGCGTTCGCGGCGGAACTGGAGGAGGCCGGCGGCCAGGACATCGGCTACCGCACCTGCGGCACGCTCGCCGTCGCGCTGGACTCCGACGACCGCGCCCACCTGCGCGAACTCCATGATCTCCAGCGCCGTTCCGGTCTGGAGTCGCAGTGGCTCACGGGGCGCGAATGCCGCCGCCTGGAGCCGATGCTCGCGCCGGGCGTGCGCGGCGGCCTGCGGGTCGACGGCGACCACCAGACCGACCCCCGGCGGCTCACAGCGGCCCTGCTGACCGCCTGCGAGCGCGCCGGGGTCACCTTCCGCCGGGCCTGGGCGCAGCGCCTTTCGGTGGTACGGGACCGGGCAGCCGGCGCGGTGCTGGACGACGGCACCCGGATCGACGCCGACCAGGTGGTCCTGGCGGGCGGCAGCCTCAGCGGCCGGCTCGCGGGCGTCCCGGACGCGGTCCTGCCGCCCGTACGCCCGGTCAAGGGCCAGATCCTCCGGCTGCGGGTGCCGGCCGCGCTCTCGGCGCACGCGCCGTTCCTGTCCCGGACCGTACGGGCCACGGTGCGCGGCGGGCACGTCTACCTCGTGCCGCGCGAGAACGGCGAGCTGGTCCTCGGCGCGACCAGCGAGGAGCTGGGCTGGGACACCACGGTCACCGCGGGCGGCGTCTACGAGCTGCTGCGCGACGCGCACGAGCTGGTGCCGGGCATCACCGAGCTGCCGCTGGTCGAGACCCGCGCCGGGCTGCGGCCCTGCTCCCCCGACAACGCGCCGCTGCTCGGCCCGACCGCGCTCCCCGGCCTGCACCTGGCCACCGGGCACCACCGCAACGGGGTGCTGCTGACGCCGATCACCGGTGACGTGATGGCCGAGGTCCTGACGACCGGCGAGCTGCCGGACGAGGCCCGCCCCTTCTCGCCGCAGCGCTTCGCACCAGCGAGCCGGGAGACTCCGGCCCAAGGCTTGAGCACCGCAGGCACCGCAGGCACCGCAGGCACCGGTGATCCCGCGCATCCCTCCCCCGGGCTTCGTCCGGGGGACCCCGCAAGCACCGCACTCCAGGAGCAGTCCGCATGACCGCCACCGTGAACGAAGGGCCGAGCCTCTCGGTCAACGGTGAGCCCCGCGAGCTGACCGCCGGGCTCACCCTCGACCGGCTCGTCGAGACGCTCAGCAGCGCCCCGCGCGGCGTCGCCGCCGCGCTCAACGAGACCGTCGTCCCGCGCGGCCGGTGGGCCGACACCGTGCTGGCCGACGGCGACCGCGTCGAGGTTCTGACCGCGGTCCAGGGAGGCTGACCCGATGGCCGACGACCTGCTGACCATCGCCGACAGCACTTTCGGCTCCCGGCTGATCATGGGCACCGGCGGTGCGCCCAGCCTCGACGTGCTGGAGCGCTCGCTGATCGCCTCCGGCACCGAGCTGACGACCGTCGCGATGCGCCGGCTCGACCCGACCGTGCACGGCTCCGTGCTGTCCGTGCTGGAGAAGCTCGGTATCCGGGTGCTGCCCAACACCGCGGGCTGTTTCACCGCCGGGGAGGCCGTGCTCACCGCCCGGCTGGCCCGCGAGGCGCTGGGCACGGACTGGGTGAAGCTCGAAGTCGTGGCCGACGAGCGCACCCTGCTCCCCGACCCGATCGAGCTGCTGGACGCCGCCGAGACCCTGGTCGACGACGGCTTCACGGTGCTGCCCTACACCAACGACGACCCGGTGCTCGCCCGGAAGCTGGAGGACGTGGGCTGCGCCGCGATCATGCCGCTGGGCTCCCCCATCGGCTCGGGGCTGGGCATCCGCAACCCGCACAACTTCCAGCTGATCACCGAGCGGGCCGGCGTCCCGGTGATCCTGGACGCCGGGGCGGGGACCGCCTCGGACGCCTCCTTCGCGATGGAGCTGGGCTGCGCGGCGGTGATGCTCGCCTCGGCGGTCACCCGCGCCCAGGAGCCCGTCCTGATGGCGGAGGCGATGCGGCACGCGGTCGAGGCCGGCCGGCTGGCCCGGCGGGCGGGCCGCATCCCGCGCCGGCACTTCGCCGAGGCATCCTCGCCCACCGGGGGCGTGGCGGTTCTCGATCCGGAGCGCCCGGCGTTCGGCTGACGAGTGCCTTGAGCGGCGAGGCGCTCCCCGGACTCCCCGTCCGAGAGGGGCCCAGGGTGCGTCCTTCGGCCGCGCTGTCCTCAATGGCGTGGGGGCGCCTCCCGGCCGAAGGCTGGGGGAGATCGAGGACACGCGTCCACGGGACCGACCCGGTGAACAATCGCGGTCACCGCATTAGCTTGGGAGCGGAGGTGGTTTCCGTGACTGATCCCACGGCCGGTTCCAGGGCCGACGCCGATTCCAGGGCCGACGCCGATTCGACGGCCGGTGCCGAGGCGGTGACCGCCTCCGGCATGGCACCCGTCCCCGACCGGGTCGAGCGGGAGATCTACGTCCCGGCGCCGCCCGACCGGGTGTGGCGGGTGCTGACGGCCGTCGAGCACATCCGCTCCTGGTACGCCTTCGGGGGCGCGGAGGTGGAGCTGCGCCCCGGCGGAGCGCTGCGGTTCCGCTGGGACGAGCACGGCGAGTTCCACGGAGTGGTGGACGCCGTCGAGCCGCTCCGGCGGCTCTCCTTCCGGCTCGCCCTGTCCCCCGACGTCCCACCGGCGAAGGGCGGCTTCACCGAGGTCGCGTTCACGCTGTCCGCCGAGGACGAGGGCACCCGCGTCCGGCTGGCCGAGAGCGGCATCGGCGCGCTCGACGCCTCCGCCGCGCAGCGGGCCCGGCACGCCGAGTACGCGGGCATGGCCTGGGCCGCGGCCCTGGAGGAGCTCGGCGCCATCGCAGCCGCCTCACACGCCTGATCACAGCTGGTCCGCCCGCCGCGGCCACCGCCGCCCCGGTCGGTCCCCCGCGCCCCGGCCGCCTCGGTACGGCCCGGGAACCGGCCGGACGGCGCCCCTCCACACTGCGGCGCTGTCACTGTTCGGCTGCGGTAAGACAGCGGGAACTGCGCACCTGTCCTGATCCACCGGCCATGGCTCGTAGACTCCCCTGCGTGGATACGACCCTCCAGGACCCGCTCGTCGGGCACGTGCTCGACGGCCGCTACCGCGTCGAGTCGCGGATCGCCGCCGGTGGTATGGCCACGGTCTACCGGGCCATGGACACCCGGCTCGACCGGGTTCTCGCTCTGAAGGTGATGCATCCCGGGCTGGCCGCCGACGGCGCGTTCGTCGACCGGTTCATCCGGGAGGCCAAGTCCGTGGCCCGGCTCGCGCACCCCAATGTGGTCAACGTCTTCGACCAGGGGACGGACGGCACCTACGTCTATCTCGCGATGGAGTACATCGCCGGGTGCACCCTGCGCGACGTGCTGCGCGAGCGCGGGGCCCTCCAGCCGCGCGCCGCCCTGGACATCCTGGAGCCGATCCTGGCCGCCCTCGGCGCGGCCCACCTGGCCGGGCTCGTACACCGCGACATGAAGCCGGAGAACGTCCTGATCGGGGACGACGGCCGGGTCAAGGTCGCCGACTTCGGCCTCGTCAGGACCGTCGACAACAACAGCACCTCCTCCACCGGATCGGTGCTGGGCACCGTGTCCTACCTCGCCCCCGAGCAGATAGAACACGGCACCGCCGACACCCGCGCCGACGTCTACGCCTGCGGCGTGGTGCTCTACGAGATGCTGACGGGCTCCAAGCCGCACTCCGGCGGCTCCCCGGCGCAGATCCTCTACCAACATCTGCACGACGACGTCCCGCCGGTCTCCGACGCCGTCCCCGGCTGCGCGGGCCGGCTCGACCACTTGGTGACGCTGGCCACCGCGCGCGATCCGCAGCTGCGCCCCGACGACGCCGTCGCGCTGCTCTCGCACGCGCGCGCCGTCCGCTCCGAACTGACCGACGCGCAGCTCGACGCGGTGCCGCCGCAGGCCCTGACCGCGTCCCAGGACGGCTCCGAGGACCGTACGAGCGTCATTCCGCGGGCCCTCGGCGTACAGCCGCCGCTCCCCGGGATGCCGGACGGCGGGGCCGACGAGGCCGCGCAGAACCGGACCAGCCGGCTGGTGATGCCGGTCCCGCCGCCCGCGGGACCGCCGCCGGGTCCGCGAGGGCCGGTCGCGCACCGCCGCCGGATGCCGGGGCGCGGGGTGGTGACCATCGTGGTCGCCGTCCTGCTGGCACTCGGCGTCGGTACGGGCGTCTGGTACATCAACTCCGGCCAGTTCACCAGCGTCCCGCGAGTGCTGCGGCTCTCCCAGGCCGACGCCGAGAAGGCGGTGCGCGGGGCGGGGCTGGACGTGAAGGTCAAGCGGGACTTCAGCGGCAACGTCGCCCGCGGCCAGGTGATGGACACCGACCCGGACAGCGACGCGCGCATCCGCAACACCGGCACGGTCACCATCGTCGTCTCGCGCGGGCCGGAGATCGTGAAGATCCCCGATCTGTCGGGCACCCCGCTCGCCGACGCCAAGCGCGAGCTGCGGCAGCGCGGGCTGGTCCCCGGCACCGTGAAGCGGGCGTTCGACGACGAGGTCGCCAAGGGCTCGGTGATCGGTACGGACCCCAGGGCCGGCGCCGAGCGCAAGCCCGACTCGGCCGTCGCGCTGACCGTCAGCCGCGGCGAGGAGATCGAGGTGCCGGACGTGACCGGCGACGCGGTCGAGGACGCCAGGACCGAGCTGGCCGAGTCGGGGCTCAAGACCGAGGTCGCGGCCGAAAAGGTGTTCTCCGAGGAGGACAAGGGCGCCGTCGCCGTGCAGTCGCCGAGCGAGGGCGACACGCTGGGCAAGGGCGACACGGTCACCCTCACGGTCTCCAAGGGAGAGCAGATGGTGGAGGTCCCCGACGTCGAGGGGACGAACGTCGACGACGCGAAGGCGGAGCTGCGCGAGGCGGGCTTCGATGTTTCGGTGACCCGCTTCTTCTTCGGCGACACGGTGTTCGACCAGTCGGTGGACGGCGGGGAAGAGGCGCCCAAGGGCAGCACGATCACCCTGCGGGTGCGGTAGGTCGGTCGACCGCGGCGGTTGACTGGATCCTCAGCCCGGTGGATGGGTGTCCTCAAACGCCGGACAGGCTGATTTTGGCCCTGGCTCCGGGCTCCTTCCGGGAGGAACGCGTTCTTCGGCCGCGCTGTCCTCAAGCGCTGAGGGCACCTCCCGGACGAAGTCTGGGGGAGGGCTAAATTTGGCTCTCGCCCGGGCTCCGGCAGGGAGGTGCCCTCAACGGGCTGAAAATTCAGCCTGTCCGGCGATTGAGGACACGTCCACCGGGCTGAGGGCACTCCGCCGCCCGCCGGTCCCCCTCGCGCCCGCCCCGGCCGGTCCCCGCAGGTCGCGGGACCTGGCACCCTGGGGACCGTGACCCCTGTACACCACGCCCGCACCCCCGCCCCCGCGCAGGGCCCCCGTACGCGCAATCCGATCGGCGGGCACATCCCCGTGTCCGGTGGCCTGGCCAAGGCCGGATTGCCGTACGCCCGTGAGATGGGCGCCGAGAGCGTGCAGGTCTTCGTCGCCAACCCGCGTGGCTGGGCGACGACGGCCGGCAATCCGGTGCAGGACGAGGAGTTCCGGGCGGCCTGTGCCGACGAGGGCGTCCCCGCGTATGTGCACGCGCCGTATCTGATCAACTTCGGCTCGCACACCGAGGCGACCGTGGACAAGTCGGTGGAATCGCTGCGGCACTCACTGCGCCGGGCCCGCGAGATCGGCGCGCTGGGCGTCGTCGTGCACACCGGTTCGGCGACCGGCGGGCGGCCCCGCGCCGAGGCGCTGGCGCAGGTTCACGAGCGGCTGCTGCCGCTGCTGGCGGAGCTGACGCATGCCGACGACCCGTGGCTGCTGCTGGAGCCCACCGCCGGGCAGGGCTCGTCGCTGTGCGCGATGGCCGAGGATCTGGGCCCGTACTTCGACGCGCTGGAGCGTCACCCGAGGCTCGGCGTCTGCCTGGACACCTGCCACGCCTTCGCGGCCGGGCACGACATGGCCGCGCCGGGCGGGATGAAGCTGCTGCTGGACGAACTGGTGGAGGTGGCCGGCGAGGGCCGGCTGAAGCTGATCCACGCCAACGATTCCAAGGACGTCGTCGGGGCGCACAAGGACCGGCACGAGAACATCGGCGCCGGGCACATCGGCGCGGAGCCGTTCGGTGAGCTGTTCAGCCATCCGGCGACGGAGGGCGTGCCGCTGGTGATCGAGACGCCCGGCGGCAAGGAGGGGCACGCGGCGGACATCGCCCGCCTCAAGGAGCTGCGGGGCTGACGGACTGGCGGGCGGGTTGGCGCGCACGGGCCACGACCGACCGGCGCGGAATCCCTCGCGAACACCCCTCCCGGAATACCCCTAGGGGGTATATCGTTCCACTGAAGCGAGCAGGACGGTTTCGAGCGGAACGGGTGATCCGTATGCAGCACACCGACCACGGGAAAAGTCACGGCGACCAGGCGCACGACGGTCACGCCGACCACGCCGCCGACCACACCGCCGCCCACGCCCCGGTCAGCTGGTCGATGGCCGCCAAGGCCACCCTGCACTGCCTCACCGGCTGCGCCATCGGCGAGGTGCTCGGCATGATCATCGGCACCTGGCTCGGCTGGCAGAACCTGCCGACGATGATCCTCGCGATCGTCCTCGCGTTCTTCTTCGGCTACGCCCTCACTCTGCGGGGCGTACTGAAGGCCGGTCTCGATTTCAGGACCGCGTTCCGGGTGGCGCTGGCCGCCGACACGCTGTCCATCGCGGTCATGGAACTCATCGACAACGGCGTGATCCTGCTCGTCCCCGGCGCCATGGACGCGCATCTCACCGAGTGGCTGTTCTGGGCCACTCTCGCCTTCGCGCTGGCGGCGGCGTTCGTGGTCACCACGCCCGTCAACCGCGTGATGATCGGCCGCGGCAAGGGCCACGCCGTAGTGCACCAGTACCACCGCTGAGACCCCGACGGCGGGACGCGCCCCCGGTTACAGCTCGGGGCCGTCGCCCGGCACTTCCTGGTACGAGTAGCGCTGCTCGTCCCAGGGATCGCCGATGTTGTGATAGCCGCGCTCTTCCCAGAAACCGCGGCGGTCCGCCGTCATGTACTCGATGCCGCGGACCCACTTGGGGCCCTTCCAGGCGTACAGATGCGGGACCAGCAGCCGGACGGGGAAACCGTGCTCGGCGGTGAGCGGCTCGCCGCCCTTGTGGGTCGCGAAGATGGTCTGCTCCGTGGCGAAGTCGGCGATCCGCAGATTCGAGCTGAAGCCGTACTCGGCCCACACCATCACATGCGTGACATCGGGTGCGGGCGGCGCGAGTTCGAGGATCGTACGGGAGGCGACGCCGCCCCATTCCGCCCCGAGCATGCTGTACTTCGTGACGCAGTGCAGGTCCGCGAGGACGGTGGAGTACGGCATCGCCGAGAACTCTTCGTGGTTCCAGCAGTGCTTGTCGCCGTCGGCCGTCGCGCCGAAAACCCTGAACTCCCAGCGGTCCGGCTTGAACTTCGGGACCGGGCCGTAGTGCGTCACCGGCCAGCCCCGCTGCAGCCGCTGCCCCGGTGGAAGGCGATCCTGCTGCCCTTCGCGGCTTTCCGGCAGACCCATGTGTCCATGGTGTCAGACCCATGAGGGTGCTGGTGACCAGCACCACGGGGATTCGGGCAACTCCTACTAAGCATGCACTTACTGGACCGTCACGGCGGGCGGTGCGAGGATGCGCCCAACCTGCTGTTATCCCGCCTGGAAGGAGCCGCTGCCATGCAAGGCGACCCCGAGGTCCTCGAGTTTCTCAACGAGCAGCTGACCGCCGAGCTGACCGCGATCAACCAGTACTTCCTGCACGCGAAGATGCAGGAGAACTTCGGCTGGTCGAAGCTGGCGAAATACACCCGCTCCGAGTCCATCGACGAGATGAAGCACGCGGAGCTTCTTACCGACCGCATCCTCTTCCTGGACGGGCTGCCCAACTACCAACGGCTCTTCCATGTCCGCGTGGGCCAGACGGTCACCGAGATGTTCCAGGCCGACCGTCAAGTGGAGGTCGAGGCCATCGACCGGCTGAAGCGCGGAGTCGAGGTCATGCGGGCCAAGGGTGACATCACCTCGGCCAATATCTTCGAGTCCATCCTCGCCGACGAGGAGCACCACATCGACTATCTCGACACCCAGCTGGAGCTGGTCGAGAAGCTCGGCGAGCCGCTCTACATCGCGCAGCTCATCGAGCAGCCGGACAGCTGAACCGATCCGGCTGAACCGATTCGTCAGGCACGCTGCGAACCGGCGCCACCACCCGGCGCGGGACACCGGTCAGGCGGCGGCGTGGGGGACCGGTCAGGCGGCTTCGGCCGTCACCGGACGCATGCCCGAATCGACCCGCTCGGCTCGCTCACCGCGGCCGGCCTGGGCGGCTCGCTCACTGCGGCCGGCCCGCTCGGTCCGCCGGACCAGGTCGACCGGCTCGTCCTGCTCGGGCCGCGGGCACCCGCCCCGGCCGAGCAGCGCCTGTATGCGTCGTACGCAGCCACCGCAGTCCGTGCCCGCCTTGCAGGCGGAAGCGATCTGCCGGGGCGTGCAAGCACCGGTGTCCGCGTGGGCGCGGACCTGCTTCTCGGTGATGCCGAAGCATGAGCAGACGTACACGCGGTTCACCCCCGTGGGCGGGTCGACAGACGGGTGGAAGGCAGACTCACTGCCCTCTCGAACAGTGAGGTTACCCTAACCTTACCCACCTCGGTGGACGCATAACAACGCAGTGGGGGGCGGATCACAATCGATCCGCGCCCCAGCGTGCTGTGTACATCCGTGTACATCTGCGTGCCGTACGTGTGCGTCGCTCCCGGCCCTACTGGCCCCGGTACATCTCCGCGACCAGGAACGCCAGGTCGAGCGACTGGCTCCGGTTGAGCCGCGGGTCGCATGCCGTCTCGTAGCGCTGGTGCAGATCGCCGACGAAGATCTCGTCGCCGCCGCCCACGCACTCCGTGACGTCGTCGCCGGTCAGCTCGACGTGAATACCGCCCGGGTGCGTCCCGAGGCCCTTGTGGACCTCGAAGAAGCCCTTGACCTCGTCCAGCACATCGTCGAAGCGGCGGGTCTTGTGGCCCGAGGCCGCCTCGAAGGTGTTGCCGTGCATCGGGTCGCAGATCCATACCGGCTGGGCGCCGGAGGCGGTGACCTTCTCGACCAGGGTGGGCAGCCTTTCCCGGACCTTGTCCGCGCCCATCCGGGTGATGAAGGTCAGCCGGCCGGGCTCGCGGTCCGGGTCGAGCCGCTCGATCAGCGCCAGCGCCTCTTCCGGCGTCGTCGTCGGGCCGAGCTTCACGCCGATCGGGTTACGGATCTTGGACGCGAACTCGATGTGCGCGCCGTCGAGCTGCCGGGTCCGCTCGCCGATCCAGACCATGTGGCCGGACACGTCGTAGAGGTCGCCGGTGCGCGAGTCGGTACGGGTCAGCGAGGACTCGTAGTCCAGCACGAGCGCCTCGTGCGACGAGTAGAACTCGACGGTCTTGAACTCCTCCGGGTCGACCCCGCAGGCGTTCATGAAGTTCATCGCACGGTCGATCTCGCGCGCCAGCGCCTCGTAGCGCTGACCCGACGGCGAGGACTTCACGAAGTCCTGGTTCCAGGCGTGCACCTGGCGCAGGTCCGCGTAGCCGCCGGTGGTGAAGGCGCGTACGAGGTTCAGCGTCGCGGCGGAGGCGTTGTACATCCGCTTGAGCCGCTGCGGGTCGGGGATGCGGGAGGCCTCGGTGAACTCGAAGCCGTTGACCGAGTCACCGCGGTACGTCGGCAGGGTCACGCCGTCGCGGGTCTCGGTCGGCTTCGAGCGCGGCTTGCTGTACTGGCCCGCGATGCGGCCGACCTTCACGACCGGCACCGACCCTGCGTAGGTCAGCACGGCGCCCATCTGCAACAGCGTCTTGAGCTTGTTGCGGATCTGGTCGGCCCCGACGGCGTCGAAAGCCTCGGCGCAGTCGCCGCCCTGGAGCAGGAAAGCCTCGCCCTTGGCTACGGCCCCCAACCGGGTGCGCAGCTGGTCGCACTCACCGGCGAAGACGAGCGGCGGATAGGACTGGAGCTCCGCGAGCACATCGCGCAGAGCCTCTTGGTCCGGCCAATCAGGCTGCTGCGCCGCGGTCAGGGATCGCCAGGAGTTGCCATTGGCGTGGGTTTCAGCGTTCACGGTCACAGCCCCAACATTACGGGGTCGGCCGGACCGTCCCGTACGCCGCCCAGCAACTGAGACGGTCCCCTCCGCGCCCGCCCGGTCCGCTAGGGTCATCGCATGTTCGCGCAGCAGACCCGCACCTGGTGGTGGCCCCCTCATACGGCGGCCCACCTCATCGCGCGCACATCCTGAGACTTCTCACCGCGAAGGCCGCCCCCAGGGGCGGCCTTCCGTGTGTCCGGGCGGCTGTCCCTCCGTAGTTCCGCACCTCGGAAGGACCACCGTCATGGAGCACGATCCCCCGGCCCCCGACGCCGCCGCACTCGTCGCACGTCTGCTGGCTCCCGGCTGCCCGCCGTTCGCCCTGCTGCACCGCCGTACGCCCGGCCGCGACACGGAGGCCGGGAACACCGGGACGACCGTCGAGGTCCTGCTCGGCACCGTCACCGAGATCGAGCGGCTGGCCGACATCCCGCTGCCGCACGGCGCTCCGGAGGGCGGCCGGGCGCACGACGCGCTCGCGCTGGTGCCCTTCCGGCAGATCCGCGAGCGCGGCTTCGACGTACGGGACGACGGGACGCCGCTGGCCGTGCTGCGCCCCGAGGAGTCGTACGAACTGCCGCTGGCCGAGCTGACGGCCGCGCTCCCCCGGCACGAGGTGCGCGTCGAGGGCGGCGCGTTCGATGTGAGCGACGAGGAGTACGCGTCGATCGTCGAGCGGGTCATCGAGGACGAGATCGGCTCCGGCGAGGGTGCGAACTTCGTGATCCGGCGCAACTTCGAGGGCGAGATCCCCGGCTTCGGGGCGGCCGACGCGCTCGCGCTGTTCCGGCGGCTGCTGGACGGCGAGCGGGGCGCGTACTGGACGTACGTCGTGCACCGGCCGGAGCGGACGCTGGTGGGGGCGAGCCCCGAGGTGCATGTGCGGATGACGGGCGGCACCGTCGTGATGAACCCGATCAGCGGGACCTACCGCTACCCGGCCGAGGGGCCGAGCACCGAAGGGCTGCTGGAGTTCCTGCACGACCGCAAGGAGGTCAAGGAGCTGTCCATGGTCGTGGACGAGGAGCTCAAGATGATGTGCACCGTCGGCGACATCGGCGGAGTCGTCGTCGGACCCCGGCTCAAGGAGATGACCCACCTCGCGCACACCGAGTACGAGCTGCGCGGCCGCAGCTCGCTGGACGTACGGGACGTGCTGCGCGAGACCATGTTCGCCGCGACCGTCACCGGTTCGCCCGTGCAGAACGCCTGCCGGGTCATCGAGCGGCACGAGGTCGGCGGCCGGGGCTACTACGCGGGGGCGCTGGCGCTCATCGGGCGGGACGCGGGCGGCGCGCAGACGCTGGACTCGCCGATCCTGATCCGCACCGCCGACATCGACGCCGCCGGGGTGCTGCGGGTGCCGGTCGGCGCGACGCTGGTGCGCGCCTCCGATCCGCACAGCGAGGTGGCCGAGACGCACGCCAAGGCGGCCGGCGTGCTGACCGCGCTCGGGGTGCGCCCCGGCCCGGTACGCGCTGCGGACGCCGGCCGGCCGCGCCTCGCGGACGACCCGCGGGTGCGGGCCGCACTCGACGCCCGGCGCGCGGACCTCGCGCCGTTCTGGCTGCGGATGCGGACGGCCGAGGAGCGGTCCGCCGTACGGGACGGGCAGCTGGCCGGGCACGCGCTGGTCATCGACGCCGAGGACGCCTTCACCGCGATGCTCGCGCACCTGCTGCGCCACTCCGGGCTGAGCGTCACGGTCCGGCGGCACGACGAGCCGGGGCTGCGGGAGGCCGCGCTCACCCACCAGGGGCCGATCGTGCTGGGCCCCGGCCCCGGCGACCCCTCAAAGACCGCCGCCGACCCCCGGATGCGGTTCCTGCGCGGGCTCGCGGCCGAGCTGCTGCGGGAGCACCGGCACGGGCTGCTCGGGGTGTGCCTGGGCCATGAGCTGATCGCGGCGGAGCTGGGGCTGGAGATCGTCCGCAAGGACGTGCCGTTCCAGGGCGCGCAGGAGCGCATCGCGTTCTTCGGGCGTGAGGAGACCGTCGGCTTCTACAACACCTTCACCGCGCGCTGCGAGGAGCGGACCGCCGTCGAGCTGGCGATGCACCGCGTCGAGCTGAGCCGGGACGCGGCGAGCGGCGATGTGCACGCGCTGCGCGGGCCCGGTTTCGCGGGCGTGCAGTTCCATCCGGAGTCGGTGCTGACGCTGGACGGGGCCTCGATCGCGGCGGAGCTGTTGGCGGCTGTGCTGGTCTGAGCAGGGCGTTCGCGGGGCTGAGCGTTCGGGTGGTGGGCGCGGCCGGCCGGGTTGCCCTCGACTCTTTCGCGGTCGCGCGGGGCGGTGTCGAGGGTCCGGTCGGCCGCGTCCTCAAGGAGTACGCGTCGTCCGCGCGGGCGCGCCCATCGGTACGGACCATCGGCGTCCGCGGCCCGCCCGACAGTCCCGCCCGCCCGACAGTCCCGCGCGCCCGACGGCCCCGCGTGCCCGACGGCTCAGCGCGCCCGACGGCTCAGCCGAAGAAGACGTCGGCCTCCGCGTACAGCGCGGGGTCGACCGTCTTCAGCCTGGCCGTGGCCTCGGCGATCGGGACCCGGACGATGTCAGTGCCGCGCAGCGCGACCATCTTCCCGAAGTCGCCGTCCCGTACGGCCTCGATCGCGTGCAGCCCGAAGCGGGTGGCGAGCCAGCGGTCGAAGGCGCTGGGGGTGCCGCCGCGCTGGACGTGGCCGAGGACGGTCGTACGGGCCTCCTTGCCGGTGCGCCGCTCGATCTCCTTGGCCAGCCATTCGCCGACGCCGGACAGCCGGACGTGGCCGAAGGAGTCCTGTGTGCCGTCCTTGAGGACCGCGTCGCCGTCCTTGGGCATGGCGCCCTCGGCGACCACGACGATCGGCGCGTAGCGGATCTTGAAGCGGGACTCGACCCAGCCGCAGACCTGGTCGAGGTCGAAGCGCTGCTCGGGGATGAGGATCGCGTTGGCGCCGCCGGCCAGCCCGGAGTGCAGCGCGATCCAGCCCGCGTGCCGGCCCATGACCTCGACGACCAGGACGCGCATGTGCGACTCGGCGGTGGTGTGCAGCCGGTCGATGGCCTCGGTGGCGATGTTGACGGCGGTGTCGAAGCCGAAGGTGTAGTCGGTGGCCGAGAGGTCGTTGTCGATGGTCTTCGGGACGCCGACGCAGTTGATGCCGTACTCGTCGGAGAGCCGGGCGGCGACGCCGAGGGTGTCCTCGCCGCCGATCGCGATCAGCGCGTCCACCTCGAACTTGGCGAGGTTGTCCTTGATCCGGCGGATGCCGTTCTCGGCCTTGAGCGGGTTGGTGCGCGACGAGCCCAGGATGGTGCCGCCGCGCGGCAGGATGCCGCGCACCGCCGGGATGTCGAGGGGCACGGTGTCGCCTTCGAGGGGACCGCGCCAGCCGTCCCGGAAGCCGACGAAGTCGTAGTCGTACTCCTGGGCGCCCTTGCGGACCACGGCCCGGATGACCGCATTGAGCCCGGGGCAGTCTCCGCCACCGGTCAGTACTCCGACGCGCATCGCATCTTCTCCTTCTCCCGCGATCCCGAGTTGACCCACTCGCGGCTCACGCTAACGGTGATCCAGGTCACATGGGGCCTGCGTGGCGGCGAATTCCCTCCAGGAGAAGGGCAGTTGAGCAAACGACATTCACCCGTACGAGGGTCGGCGCCGGTGCGGACGCCGGTCCGCGCGGGTCGCCGGGGAGCAGGGAGACAGTGCGGCACGGTCGGCGGAGCATCCGGGCGGTCCCGGCTCCGGGGCCCGCCTCCCGGCTCCCGGCTACGCCTCGTCGAGGCCGCGCTCGATCGCGTAGCGCACCAGCTCGACCCGGTTGTGCAGCTGCAACTTGCCGAGGGTGTTCTGCACATGGTTCTGCACGGTGCGGTGCGAGATGACGAGCCGCTCGGCGATCTGCTTGTACGAGAGGCCCTTGGCGACCAGCCGCAGCACCTCGGTCTCCCGGTCGGTGAGCTGCGGCGCGCCGGACTCGCCCGCGACGGCCGGGGCCGGCTCGGAGGCCAGCCGCCGGTACTCACCGAGCACCAGGCCGGCCAGGCCCGGGGTGAACACCGCGTCGCCGTCGGCCGTCCGGCGCACCGCGTCCAACAACTCCTCGGTGCTCGACGACTTGAGCAGATAGCCGGTGGCCCCGGACTTCACGGCCTCCAGCACATCGGCGTGCTCCCCGCTCGCGGACAGCACGAGCACCCGGAGCGTGGGCCGGGCGCCGACGAGCTCCTTGCAGACCTGAACGCCGGGCATGCCGGGCAGGTTGAGGTCCAGGACCAGCACATCGGGCACGGCCGCGTGCGCCCTGCGCACCGCCTGCGGGCCGTCCCCCGCGGTCGCCACCACGTCGAACCCGGCCTCGGCCAGGTCCCGCGCGACCGCGTCCCGCCACATCGGGTGGTCGTCGACGACCATGACCCGTACATCCCGCTCCGCGCGCACCACGTCCGCCATTTCTCCCGCCTGCCGCAACTCGCTCGTCAACCCGCTCATCGTTTCGCCTTTCCGCGCCGCGGAATCCGCAGTTCGACCTCGGTACCCTGCCCCGGGATCGACATCAGCTCGGCGCTGCCGCCCAGTTCGCGGAGCCGGCCGCGGATCGACAGGGCGACGCCGAGCCGCCCCTCGCGCTCGGCGTCCGCGAGCCGTCCGTGCGGGATGCCGGGCCCGTCGTCCCGCACGGTCACGATCACTCCGTCCGGTTCGTCCTCGACCAGAATCCACGCCTGGGCGTCGCCGCCCGCGTGCCGTCGGACATTGTCCAACGCCGCGCCGACCGCCGCCGCCAGCTCGGCCGCCGCACCGGCCGGCAGCAGCACCGGCGCGCCGGGCTCGGCGAAGGACACCTGGGCGCCCGCGTGCGGGGCCAGCAGCGCCCGCAGATCGCACAGCCGCGGCTCGCCCGCGGCCTCGCCGGGCGCCGCGGACTTCGCGTCGCGCGCCGAGCGGGCCACCGCCACCGCTTCATAGGCCTCGGCAGCTTCGGCCGACTCGCGTCCGCCCGGCGCGACCCCGCTGGAGACCAGTGTGCGCAGCGCGATCTCCTGCTCACCGGCCAGCCGTCCCAGCTCCGCCGCGTCACCGCCGATCGCCGCGCCCCGCCGCTGCACCATGGCGAGCACCTGGAGCACGCTGTCGTGGATGTCGCGGGCCAGCCGCTCGCGTTCGCGGGTCGCCGCCTCGATCTGCAGGGCGCGGGCGAGGGTGCGCTCACTGGCGCGGGCCACCTCGACGACGTAGCCGATGGCGACGCTCGCGACCCACAGCAGCAGCACGTTGTGCACGGTGTCCTGGGCGAAGCCGCCTGCCTCGATGACGTTGGCGACGCCGACGATCGCCGAAGCGACCGCGGCCCAGCGCCAGCCGCCCTTGATGGCGAAGCCCAGCACCGCGCCCGCGGTCCAGATCGACGGCAGGGTGGGCACCCCGGCGGCGATCCGCTCGTGTGTGTCGACCACCCGGGTCAGCAGCACGCCGACGACCGCGATGCTCAGGTCCCCGACGAGGAACTGCTTGGTGCAGCGCTCCGCCGAGGCCACCAGCCGGAAGGTGCAGGCCATCCACACGCCCAGCGCGGCCATGTACGCGCCGGCGCCGAGCGGGTGGGTGTAGTGGTGGTACCCGTAGATGTAGAGCCCGATGACATAGACGAACGTGAGAACGCGGTAGGCCGTCAAGGCCCGCCACAGGGGCTGTTCGACGGACATCCGGACCGCCCGCCCCTGGATTCCGCTTCCGGGAGTCCCTCGGGGGCTCCCCTGTTTCTGCTGCTGCGCCATTTCCCCACCCCCGCCGGGCGCGGCTACGCCCCGGCTCTGTGCTCGGTCCTGCCGTCCGCCGGGTGCCCGGGGTCGTCCCCAGTGCTGTCACCGGTGTCGGCTGTTTCCTCGGCATTCTCGGTGTTCTCGGTGTTCTCGGTGTTCTTGGTGTTCTTGGTGTTCTCGGCCTTGCTCCCGGCCCCCGCGGCCTTGCGCGCCTTCTCGGCCTCGACCCGCTTCTTCGCCTCGTCCGCGATCTGCCGCTTGGCGGCGGTCGCGTAGATGTCGACGTACTCCTGACCGGAGAGCTCCATGATCTTGTACATGACCTCGTCGGTCACCGACCGCAGGATGAAGCGGTCACCCTCCATGCCGTAGTAGCGGCTGAAGTCCAGCGGCTTCCCGATCCGGATGCCGGGACGGATCATCTTGGGCACGATCTTGCCGGGCGGCTGCACCTTCTCGGTGTCGATCATCGCGACCGGGATCACCGGGGCGCCGGTGGCCAGCGCCACCCGGGCCAGGCCGCCCGGCTTGCCGCGGTACAGCCGGCCGTCCGGCGAGCGGGTGCCCTCCGGGTAGATGCCGAACAGCTCGCCGCGGTCCAGCACCTGGACGGCGCTCGCGATAGCCGCCTCGCCCGCGCCCCGGCCGCCCGAGCGGTCGACCGGCAGTTGGCCGACGCCCTTGAAGAAGGCGGCGGTGAGCTTGCCCTTGACACCCGGCGAGGTGAAGTACTCCGCCTTGGCGATGAAGGTGATCTTGCGGGTGAGCACCGCGGGCAGGAAGAAGGAGTCCGAGAAGGACAGATGGTTGCTCGCCAGAATGGCCGGACCCTCGTCCGGAATGTTCTCCAGCCCCTCCACCCAGGGCCGGAAGGCAAGCTTCAGCGACCCGCCGATGGACAGTTTCATCGCGCCGTAGAACAACCGAGGACCTCCAGAGTCTGAGTTCAGACTCTAACCCGCGGCCCACGGGACGCCCTGTTCCGCCCCGGGCCGCCGCGAGGAGGTCCCCGTCCGACCTACCCCGTACCGGCGCGCTCCGCGTACTCTGGGATACCACCTCCGCCCGCCCCTCTCACGATCGGAGACCCCCGGTGCCGCTGCTCCCAGGAGCCGAGCCGTTCCACCATGACGGCGGTGAAATCGGCGTCCTCGTATGTCACGGTTTCACCGGCTCCCCCCAGTCCGTGCGTCCCTGGGCCGAGTATCTGGCCGAGCGCGGGCTGACCGTCTCGCTGCCGCTGCTGCCGGGCCACGGCACCCGCTGGCAGGACCTCGCCCTCACCGGCTGGCAGGACTGGTACGCGGAGGTGGACCGCGCGCTGCGGGAGCTGAGCGAGCAGTGCGAGCGGGTCTTCGTGGTCGGCCTCTCGATGGGCGGCGCGCTGGCCCTGCGGCTGGCCGCCAAGCACGGCGACGCGATCAGCGGCATCGTGCTGGTCAACCCGGGCAACAAGGTGCACGGGCTGGCGGCGAAGGCGCTGCCGGTGGCGCGGCACGTGGTGCGGTCCACCAAGGGCATCGTGAGCGACATCGCCAAGGGCGGCTCGCAGGAGGTCGGTTACGACCGGATCCCGCTGCACGCGGCGCACTCGCTGCGGAAGTTCTTCACTCTCGTCGACGCGGAGCTCGCGCAGGTCACCCAGCCGCTGCTGGTCCTGCACAGCCCGGAGGACCATGTGGTGCCGCCGGTGGACTCCGCGCGCATTCTGGGCCGGGTCTCCTCCAGGGACGTCACCGAGAAGCTGCTGGAGCGCAGCTATCACGTCGCGACGCTGGACCACGACGCCGAGCTGATCTTCGAGGACACGTACCACTTCATCGCGCGGCTCGCGCCGGGCGTCGGCAAGGAGGGGACGGCAGCTCGTGGCTGAACGTGACGCCGACCGCGAGGACGGCCAGGACGTGCCGCGCGACATCGAGAGGGCCCCGCTGGAGCCGCTCGACTCCGTCGACGAGGCCGCGGCCTGGGCCGGTCTGGTGGCGGCCTACGGTCCTGAGCCGGACCTGCCGGGCCCGGACGGGACGACGGGAGAACCCGACCCGGCCGTACCGGCGGACGCCGCCGAAGGGGAGTCCCCCGAAGCGGTGAAACCGGCGACCGACCCGGGGCACAAGGGCGATGAGCCGATGCGCGGCCTCACCGTCTACAAGGCCGGCATCGGCCCCCGCGACTGGGATACCCCGGAGCCCGCCGAGAACGACCTCGGCGGCGACGACGAAGCGCACTTCACGCCGCCCGAGCCGCCCCCGCTGCCGCACGCCGACACCACGGCCAGGTTCGCCTGGCTCGCGGTCCTCGGCGGTCCGCTGCTGCTGCTCGTCATGATCCTGCTGCGGCAGGAGCTGACCTGGTGGATCACCACGCTCGGCGTCGGCGGCTTCCTCGGCGGCTTCGGCACGCTGGTGGCCCGGATGGGCGACGATGACGACGAGGAGAACGGCGACCCGGGGCGCGGCGCGGTGGTCTGAGGCCGGTGCGGTCCTTCCGGGACTCCGGCGCGGTCGTCCGAGGCTCTCGGACCGGGCGGCTGAGAACCGTCCGAGGCTCTCGAACCGGGCAGCCGAGAACCGGGCGGCCGAGGCTCAAAAGAGCCGGGCGTCAGCTCTGGAACGGGGCGTCGGGCGCCGCCGTGGCAGCCCTTGCGGCCGGCGGAGCGGCAGGCACTCTGAGGGCGGCCAGGACCGGAAGGTGGTCCGTGGCCGCCCTCAGGTCCGTGTCGAAGACCCCCGGCAGCCCGACCGGCACCCCGCATCCCAGCACCTCGACGCCGGCCGTCGTGAACAGGCCGTCGATGCGCTGATGGGGATCGCCGGGGGTCGAGGTGTACTCGCCGCCCCACGGCTTCGTCGCCCAGCCGTCCTGCAGCGCGCCCGCCAGCCGCCGGAAACTGCGCCCGCCCGGCCGGTCGTTGAGGTCGCCGCCGGCCACCGCGTGCGGAACGCCCAGCTCCGCGAAGTTCCGCATCCGGTCCAGCAACAGCCCGGCCTGGTGGTGGCGTTCGGCCGAGGCGAGGCTCAGATGGCAGCTGAGGACACCGAGCCGCGCGCCCCCGATCCGTACCACCGCGGTCGCGAAACCGCGCTGGTGCAGACCGGGCGTGCGGGGCAGCAGGATGTCCTCGGTGCGCTCCACCTGGGCGCGCAGCGAGGACAGGATCAGCGGGCCCGCGGTGGTGCCGCCGCCCGTCACGTAGACCAGTTCGGCCGCGCGGGCCAGCCGGACCGCGGCCTTGCGCCAGCGGAAGAACCGCGGCGCCTCCTGGATGAGGACGAGGTCGGGGGCGCAGGCCCGGATCACCCGGGCCAACGCCCCCTCGTCGTCACGCATCGAACGGATGTTGTAGCTGAGCACGCGGATGACGGCCGAGCCCGTGCCGTCGGCGGCGGTCGCGGTGCTGGAAGCGGGCAGATCGGCGAGCGTCCGCATCCGAGTGCTCCTTTGTCTGAACGGTCCCGAACAGTCCGAAGGGTCAGCGGTCCGGCGGGGTCAGCCCTGGCGGGCCAGGTCGGCCGCGCCCACCAGCCCGGCTTCGCCGCCGAGTCGGGCGGCGAGGACCTGGGCGTGCGGACGCCACTGTCCGCCGACCAGCCAGCGGCGGAAGGACTTGCGGATCGGGTCCAGGACGAGATCGCCCTCGTCCGAGACGCCGCCGCCGACGATGAACGCCGACGGGTCGAAGAGCGAGGCCAGGTCGGCGAGGCCCGCGCCGGCCCAACGGGCCAGCTCACGGAACGAGTCGATGGCCACCGGGTCGCCCCGCCGGGCGGCGGCGCTCACATGCTTGCCCTCGATGCCCTCCGGCGTACCGTCGCCGAGCCCGAGCAGCACCTCGGCCGCGTCGGGCGTCGCCGCCGCGCGCTGTTGGGCGTACCGGACCAGGGCGCGCCCAGAGGCGTACTGCTCCCAGCAGCCCTGGCTGCCGCAGCCGCACAGCAGACCGTCCGGGACGACCCGGATGTGGCCGAACTCGCCCGCGACGCCGAACCGGCCGCGGCGCAGCTTGTTGCCGATGATGACGCCGCCGCCCAGGCCGGTGCCCAGCGTGATGCAGATGACGTCCTCGTGGCCCTGGCCCGCGCCGAATTTGTACTCGCCCCAGGCGGCGGCGTTGGCGTCGTTCTCCACCACGACCGGGAGCCCGACGCGCTGCTCGACCTTGTCCTTGAGCGCTTCGTGCCGCCAGTTGATGTTCGGGGCGAAGAGCACGGTGGCGCGCTTCTCGTCCACGTATCCGGCGGCGCCGATGCCGACCGCCTCGACCGTGTGATCCGCGCTGACCGTACGCACCGCGTCCGCGATGGCGTCGACGACGCCTTCAGCGGTCGGCGGGGTAGGCACTTTGCACGTTTCGAGAATCGAGCCCTCTTCGTCGACCACGCCAGCTGCGATCTTCGTGCCGCCGATGTCGACGCCGATGGTGAGTCCCATGTGTCCCTCAGTTATTCGGTAGAACCCCGCTGCGCCCCACCGTACCGGAGGGCACGTCAGTCGAGGTCGATGTGCTCGGTGCCTTCGGGGCCCTCGTCCTTGCGTCCGGGCTTCGGCCCGGCGTTCGGACCTGCGCCGGGACCGCTCTTCGGGGCGGTCGGCGGTCCGGCCGCCCAGTCGGAGCGGGTGCCGCCGGCGGCGCCCCGGGTCCACCGGCGCTCCTGGCCCTCGACGGCCGAGCGGTAGGCGGCGAGCAGTTCGGAGCCGGCGGTGGCGAGATGGTCGAAGACCTCCGGATTGCGCTCGATCACCGGCTCGACGGCGGCCTTCGCCTGCGCGAGCAGCTGCTGTACGGCTCCCTGGGCGGCCATGCCCGCCAGCGGAGCCTGGAACGAGCCGACCTTGTCGGCCACCGCGTCGAGGAGCTTGCGCAGTTCCTCGGCGGCGGACGCCGGCTTGCTTCCGTACTGCGCGCGGCGGCGGGCCTGCTCGGCGGCGAGGTCCTCGGCGCACGCCCGCGCCCAGGCGTCCGCGTCGGGCTCGGCCGCCGGGCCTGTGGGACCGGCGCCGGGGCCGCCTTCGTCGGCGGGGCGCTCAGTGGCATCGCTCATGGCTGACTCCTGCGGCGAGACGGGCTTTCTTCCGACGTTACCCGAATGGGGGTATCTCGTTCACGGCCTTCATGGGTCACCCACGGCCTTGGCGGGGCGTCCGGGGCCTTCGCGGGGCGTCTACGGCCTTCACCCGGTACGGGGCCCGGCGCGGGACGGGTCGCACCGCCGGGCTCGGGACGGGTCGCACCGCCCGGCGCGGGACGGGTCGCACCGCCGGGCTCGGGACGTACGGGCGCGGCGCGCGGGGCGGGGCGCGCTCAGGACGTACGGGGCCAGAGTGGCGGGTCCGGGGTGAAGCGGAGGTGCAGCGCGCCGTCGCGCAGGCCCGCGCCGGAGACGGAGCAGCGGCGCAGCGCGGACGGCAGCGGCATGATGCGGCGGAACGGGCCGACGGTGACGACGAGTTCGTCGCCGCGCCGGACCAGGTCGAGGCCGTCCCGGTGCGCGCCGGGCAGCGGCAGCCGCCAGACGAGCACGCCGTCCTCGGCGAGCCGGTCCTCCACGCTCCAGGGGTCGCGGGCCGGGCCGCCGTCCCGTGTACCGGACCCGTCGATGCCCGTGGTGAGCCCGGGTGCGGGCGGGCTGTCCGCGGTGGCGTCCGCTTCTGTCGGCTCCGCCGGCGGTACGGGCGCCGGGACCGGCTCGCGCACCGGCTTCGTGGCCGATTCGGTGCGGTCGACCAGCTCGGTGAGGTCGTCGAGCCCCTGCGGGTCGCGCCCCAGGTGCGGGGTCTCGCACACGGCGACGCCGTCCGCCGCGTAATCGGACCGCAGCTCCTTGAGCGCGGTCTGCTGGCGGCCGGACAGTCCGGCCAGCCAGGGGTCGGCGGAGCCGGCCGGCAGCAGCCGGTTGGCGACGAGGGCGTCGATCCGGCAGCCCTGGAGGGCGAGGCCCGCGCGTGCGACGCGCAGCGCCTCGGCGGCGAGCGGGCCGGGGTCGACGACGAGCCGTACGGTCGTGGCGGCGGAGTCGATCACGCGCTGTACGGCGGCCAGCTCGGCCTCCCAGCGCTCGGCGGTCTCGTAGAGCCGCTGCGCGGGCATCTGGACGCCCGCGAGCTGTGCGAGCAGCGGGCGCAGCGCGCGGGCCGCCTGCCGCTCGGCGGGCAGCAGCCGCCGCAGGTAGCGGCGCAACTGCTCGGGCAGGGCGAGCAGCCGTACGGTCTCGGACACGGCGGGCATGTCGACGACGACCAGATCCCAGCGGCCGGAACGCCGGCCGGCGGGGGCGCCGTTGGCGAGGGGGTCGCCGTGGGAGACGGGGTCTCCGTGGGAGACGGGGTCGGCCTCGGAGGCCCGTGAGCCCGCGGGGCCGACGGGCGCGGGGCCGCCGGGCGCGGGGCCGCCGGGCGCGGCGGGCTCCTCGCGCACCGCGCGCACCGCGCGCAGGGCGGCCAGCAGGGCGAGTGTCTCCGCTCCCGGCAGCTCGGTCAGTTCGTCGGAGTCGAGGAAGGCCGCGCCGAGCATGTCGAGGGCGGTGCTGCCGCGTTCCTGCAGGGAGGCCGCCTCGTCCCGGAAGTACTCCGCGGTGGCGACGCGCGCCGCCCAGAGGCCGGGGGCCACCGCTACCGGCTCGGTCCACGGCCGGGCGGGCGGAGCGTACGGGTCGGTGTCGGCGTACGGGTCGGCGTCGGCGTACGAGCCGCCCCCCGCGCCCGGACCGAATCGCGCGCCGGAGTCAGGGGCGCTGTCCGGGGCGTGCGGGGCGGCTTCGCGCGCCGTGCCGAGCGTGACGCCGAGCACGGGGTCCAGGGTGCCGTCGCGGTCGGTGCTGAGCAGCAGCGTGCGCCGCCCCGCGCGCGCCGCGGCGAGCGCGGTGGCCGCCGCGGCGGTGGTGCGGCCGGCCCCGCCGGGGCCGGTGACGAGGACGGTGCGTACGTCAGACAGGGTCGGCCTCGGTGGCGGCGCCGCTCTCGACGCGCTTCTTGAGGCCGGCGAGTGCCCGGTCGATGATGACCTTCTCCGCCTTGCGCTTGATCATCCCCAGCATCGGGATCTTGACGTCCACGGTCAGCTGGTAGGTGACCTCGGTGTGCTTGCCGCCCGCGGCCGGCGCGAGGCTGTACGAGCCGTCGAGCGCGCGCAGCATCTGGGACTTCACCAGCGACCAGCTCACGACGTTGTCGCCGGTCCAGCTGTAGGCGAGGGTGTGGTCGTCCTTGATGGCGCCGGCGTCGAGCAGCAGCCGCACCTGTTCGGCGCGCCCCCGCGCGTCGGTGGCGAGCACCTCGGCCTCCTTGACCTCCCCGGTCCACTCCGGGTAGCGGGCGAAGTCCGCGATCACGCCCATCACGTCGGCCGGTGCCGCCTCGATGGTGATACTCGACTTGGTGTGTTCGGCCATCGCCGTGGCTCCTCCTGGGGGTCCGGGGAATTTCCCGGGAAAACGTCAGCCGGTCGGAACAGGCCCTGGCGTCGCGCGTGTCACGTTCTGCCCGGTGCAGGCTATCGCGCGGCAGTCACCACTCCAGGGCCCAGGGGGTGCCGGTCGAGGCGAAGTGGCCGACGTTGACGCACTCGGTGCGGCCGATCCGCATCCGGCGGGCCAGCGGCTGGTGGACGTGGCCGAACAGCGCGTAGCGGGGCTGGGTGGTCTTGATGACGTCCAGCAGGTCGGCGCTGCCGCGCTCGAAGCGGCGCGCGACGGTGTCGTAGCAGAGCTCGGGGACGTCCGGCGGGATGTGCGAGCAGAGCACGTCGACCTCGCCGATCGCCGCGAGCTTCGCCGCGTACGCCTCCTCGTCGATCTCGTACGGGGTGCGCATCGGGGTGCGCAGGCCGCCGCCGACGAACCCGAAGACCCGGCCGCCGATCTCGGTCCGCTCGCCGTCCAGGACGGTGGTGCCGGGCTGGGCGTACTCGGGCCACAGGCGGGGGATGTCGACGTTGCCGTAGGTCGCGTACGTCGGGGTGGGGAAGGCCGGGAAGAGTTCGGCGTACTGCTTGCGCACGGCGGATTCGATGACCGCTTCCCTGCCGCCGCCGGCCGTCTCCACCGTGGCCCAGAGCTCCCGGCCCAGCTCGCGCGCCTCCTCGAAGCGGCGGGCGGTGCGCAGCTCGACGAGCCGGTCCGCGTTCCCGACGCCGAACAGGTCGGGGAAGATGCCGCGCGCATGATTGGCGTAATCGAGGAAAAGCACAAGGTCACCGAGGCAGACCAGGGCGTCGGCGCCCTCGCCCGCGGCGGCGAGGTCCGCGCTGTTGCCGTGCACATCACTGATCACATGGACTCGCATGGCGTCACCCTAGGACGAATGACCCCAACCGGGGAGAGCCCGCTCTACCTGCGGTTACTTCCCGGTCACCAAGTGTCTGCACTACCCTGAAGCGGTTCAGTCCCACGGCGTGTGACACAGCGAACATCTGTCCTCGAACCCCTATGCCGATCGCTATACCGGTGGGTAACGTCCGGGCAGTCCTAACACGTTCCTGATCAAGGACCGCAGCCGACGCAGCTCGCCGAGCAGGCCATAGCCGCGCCGGCGCCCGACGAGGAGCAGCAGTCTTGCGTGAGTTCAGCCTTCCGGCCATGTACGAGGTCCCCGCGGACGGAAACCTGACGGATCTCATCCGCCGGAACGCCGTCCAGCACCCGGATGTACCCGTTATATCCAGAAAGCTGAACGGTGCCTGGCAGGACGTCAGCGCCACCGCCTTCCTCGCCGAGGTCCGCGCCGCCGCCAAGGGGCTGATCGCCTCCGGCATCCAGCCCGGCGACCGGATCGCGCTGATGTCGCGCACTCGCTACGAGTGGACGCTGCTCGACTTCGCGGTCTGGAGCGCGGGCGCGGTGACCGTGCCGGTGTACGAGACCAGCTCCGCCGAGCAGGTGCAGTGGATCCTCGGCAACTCCGGCGCCGTCGCGTGTCTGGTGGAGACCGCCGGCCACGAGGCGACCGTCGAGTCCGTCCGGGACCAGCTGCCCGAGCTCAAGCAGCTGTGGCAGCTCGACCACGGCGCGATCGACCGGCTGCGCGCCGGGGGCGCGGACGTCTCGGACGCGGTCGTGGACGAGTACAGCGCCACCGCCAAGGCCGACTCGCCCGCGACGATCGTCTACACCTCCGGCACCACCGGCCGCCCGAAGGGCTGTGTGCTCAGCCACCGCAGCTTCTTCGCCGAGTGCGGCAACGTCGTGGAGCGGCTCAAGCCGCTGTTCCGCACCGGTGAGTCCTCGGTACTGCTGTTCCTGCCCATCGCGCACGTCTTCGGCCGGCTGGTCGAGGTCGCCTCGGTGATGGCGCCGATCAAGATCGGCCACGTCAGCGACATCAAGAACCTCACCGACGAGCTGGCCTCGTTCCGGCCCACCATGGTGCTGGGCGTCCCCCGGGTGTTCGAGAAGGTCTACAACTCGGCGCGGGCCAAGGCGCAGGCCGACGGCAAGGGCAAGATCTTCGACAAGGCGGCCGACGTCGCCATCGCGTACAGCCGCGCGATGGACAGCCCGGCCGGCCCGTCCATCAGCCTGAAGTTCAAGCACAAGGTCTTCGACCGGCTGGTCTTCAGCAAGCTCCGCGCGGTGCTCGGCGGCCGGGCGACGCACGCGATCTCCGGCGGCGCGCCGCTGGGCGAGCGCCTCGGCCACTTCTACCGGGGCATAGGCTTCACGGTCCTGGAGGGCTACGGCCTGACCGAGTCCTGTGCGGCCACCGCCTTCAACCCGTGGGACCGGCAGAAGATCGGCACGGTCGGGCAGCCGCTGCCGGGCTCGGTGGTGCGGATCGCCGACGACGGCGAGGTGCTGCTGCACGGCGAGCACCTGTTCACTGGCTACTGGAACAACGAGACGGCGACCGCCGAGGCGATGGCCGACGGCTGGTTCCACACCGGTGACCTGGGCACCCTCGACGAGGACGGCTACCTCGCGATCACCGGCCGCAAGAAGGAGATCCTGGTCACCGCGGGCGGCAAGAACGTCGCCCCGGCGGTCATCGAGGACCGCATCAGGGCCCACGCCTTGGTCGCCGAGTGCATGGTGGTCGGCGACGGCCGCCCGTTCATCGGCGCGCTGGTGACGATCGACGAGGACTTCCTGCCGCACTGGGCCGAGGAGCACGGCAAACCGGCCGGCACGACGGCCGCCGAGCTGCGCACCGACCCGGATCTGCTGGCCGCGGTGCAGCGGGCGGTGGACGACGGCAACGCCGCGGTGTCCAAGGCCGAGTCGGTGCGCAAGTTCCGCATCCTGCCGACCCAGTTCACCGAGGGCTCGGGGCACGTCACCCCCTCGCTCAAGCTCAAGCGCAATGTGGTCGCGAAGGACTTCGCCGCGGACATCGAGGCGATCTACGGCGGCTGAGCGCGGGCCGCCGGGCGGCGGTACGTGACAGCGCGGACGCACAAGCAGGGGGCGCGCACCATCGGGTG
>NZ_JAYMZR010000062.1:0-47253 GCF_035828615.1 Streptomyces sp. H27-D2
TCCAGCGGCCGCTTGCGGGGCCTTGTTTCGCGCCTTCCGGCGTGATCACTACTTTAGCGGATTCCCCCGGCGACTCATAATCGAGTCATCCGAGTCAATCGATTTGCATTCCGGCATGCCGAAATACATCCCGATCAGGGGTCCTGCACAAATAGTGTGCCGCCGGTGCGGCGAGAGTGGCCGCCGCAGAACCTTGCGGGCTCTGTGGCAACTCGGTGAACACTACACGACAGGGCACCCCCGCGCGGCCCGCCCCCCTCAACAACATCCGCTGCCCGGCAGCGTCCGCACATTGCGGGCCTCGCGGCTGCGTGCGGCCAGCAACTCGTCGGCCGGGTACCCGACTTCCTCCAGTGTGAGGCCGTGCGGCTTCACCACGTTCACCGCCGAGTGGCGCACCCCGCCGGCCAGCACTTCGGCCGGGAAGCAGACCGGCCGCCGGCCGTCGCCGACCACCAGCATCGCGCCGACGAGCGCCCGCACCATGTTGTGGCAGAAGGCGTCGGCCCGCACGGTCGCGACGGCCAGGCCGTCCGGCGTCCGCTCCCAGTGCAGCTGCTGCAAGGTCCTGATGGTCGTCGCGCCCTCGCGCTTCTTGCAGTAGGCCGCGAAGTCGTGCTCGCCGAGCATCTTCTCGGCGGCCAGGTTCATCAGATCCACGTCCAACGGCCAGTCCGCCCACAGCACATGGCCCCGCAGCAGCGGGTCGACGCCGCCGGGGTTGTCGCACACCCGGTACGCGTAGCGCCGCCAGACCGCCGCGAAGCGCGCGTTGAACCCGGCGGGGGCCGGCGCGACCTTCCAGACGCGTACGTCCTTCGGCAGCCGCCCCGCGAGCCGCCGCATCAGCTTCTCCTGGTGCTCTGCCCACAGCTCCTCCGGCAGATCGACGTGCGCGACCTGCCCGCGCGCGTGCACCCCGGAGTCGGTGCGCCCCGCCACCGTGAGGGACGGCGCCGCCGGCAGCCGCAGCACCGTCTGTAGCGCGCTCTCCAACTCGCCCTGCACCGTGCGCTGTTCGCGCTGGCGCGCCCAGCCCGAGAAGTCCTTGCCGTCGTACGACAGGTCCAGCCGCAGCCGTACGGCGCCGGCCGCTACGTCGTCACTCACCAGAAATTCCTTTCCTGCTCATCCACACATCGCTCAGCAACACATCCGCACACATCCATACGCGTCAACGCCCACGGACATCAAACGCGAACGGGCCCGCCCCCAATTCAGGGAGCGGGCCCGTTCATATCAGCCGGCGCAAATCCAGCTGATGAAAGTCGTCAGACGCTTCAGGCGTCCTTGGACTCCTCGGCCGGGGCCTCGTCGGACTTGGCCTCAACGGCCTCGTCCTTCTTGAGGTCCGCGACGGCCTCGTCGCCGACAGCGTCCTTGGCGGAACGCTTGGTGGCGGCCTCGGCCTCGCCCACGGCGTTCTGCTTGACGGTCAGCGCCTCGACCAGCTCGATGACTGCCATCGGCGCGTTGTCGCCGCGACGGCCACCGATCTTGGTGATACGGGTGTAGCCACCGGGACGGTTCTCGTACCGCGGGCCGATCTCCGTGAAGAGCGTGTGCACGATGCTCTTGTCGGTGATGGACTGCAGCACCTGGCGACGGTTGTGAATGTCGCCCTTCTTCGCCTTGGTGATGAAACGCTCCGCGACCGGACGCAGACGACGCGCCTTCGCCTCGGTCGTGGTGATGCGGCCGTGCTCGAACAGCTGCTTGGCGAGGTTCGCCAGCAGGTGCCGCTCGTGCGCAGCGCTGCCGCCCAGACGGGCGCCCTTGGCGGGCTTCGGCATGTGTTTCTCCTTGTGTCTGCACCGGCCGTATCAGGTACCGGTGTCAGGTCAGTGGGGCGGTCGCCCCACCGAGGTTCAGGTGAGTCCGGGGACTCAGTACTGCTCGGTCTCCACGAAGCCGGCGTCCGCGTCGTCGTCGGCGCCGAAGGCGTCGGCGGCGGCGGTCGGGTCGAATCCAGGCGGGCTGTCCTTGAGCGCGAGGCCCATGCCGGCCAGCTTCGCCTTGACCTCGTCGATCGACTTCGCACCGAAGTTGCGGATGTCGAGCAGGTCGGCCTCGGAGCGGGCCACGAGCTCGCCCACCGAGTGGATGCCTTCGCGCTTGAGGCAGTTGTACGACCGAACGGTGAGCTCGAGCTCCTCGATCGGCAGCGCCAGATCGGCGGCCAGGGCGGCGTCCGTGGGGGACGGGCCCATGTCGATGCCTTCGGCGTCGATGTTGAGCTCGCGCGCCAGACCGAACAGCTCGACCAGGGTCTTACCGGCCGACGCCATGGCGTCACGGGGACGCATGGCCTGCTTGGTCTCGACGTCGACGATCAGCTTGTCGAAGTCGGTGCGCTGCTCGACACGGGTCGCCTCGACCTTGTACGTGACCTTGAGCACCGGGGAGTAGATGGAGTCGACCGGAATGCGGCCGATCTCCTGGCCCAGCTGCTTGTTCTGGACCGCGGAGACGTAGCCGCGACCGCGCTCGACGGTCAGCTCCATCTCCAGCTTGCCCTTGCCGTTCAGCGTGGCGAGGACCAGGTCCGGGTTGTGCACCTCGACACCGGCCGGCGGAGCGATGTCCGCGGCGGTGACCAGGCCCGGGCCCTGCTTGCGCAGGTACATCACGACGGGCTCGTCGTGCTCCGAGGAGACGACGAGCTGCTTGATGTTGAGGATGAGGTCGGTGACGTCTTCCTTGACGCCCGGCACGGTGGTGAACTCGTGCAGGACGCCGTCGATCCGGATGCTGGTGACAGCGGCACCGGGGATCGAGGAGAGAAGCGTGCGACGCAGAGAGTTGCCGAGGGTGTAGCCGAAGCCCGGCTCCAGCGGCTCGATGACGAACCTGGAGCGGTACTCGTCGACGACCTCTTCGGTCAGCGAGGGGCGCTGAGCGATCAGCATGGGGTTTCTCCTTCTGTCTTCGGCACCCACTATTTGATGCCGACAAAAACAAGGATACGGGCGACCGGGAGCAGATACCTAGCTGCTCGGGGTCGCCCGTTCCTCAGAGAGTCGAAGCTGCTACTTGGAGTAGAGCTCGACGATCAGCTGCTCTTGCACCTGGGTGTCGATGACCTGGCGCTCGGGCAGGGAGTGCACGAGAATCCGGAGCTTCGACGGGTTCGACTCGAGCCACGCGGGCACGGTCTTCTCGCCGGCCTCGGCACGAGCGACCACGAAGGGCGTCATCTCGCGCGAGGACTCGCGGACCTCGATGATGTCGTTCGCGGCGACGCGAGCCGACGGGATGTCCGTCTTGCGGCCGTTCACGGTGATGTGACCGTGGCAGACCAGCTGACGGGCGTGGTCACGGGACTTGGCGAAGCCGGCCCGGTAGACCACATTGTCGAGGCGGGTCTCGAGGATGCGGAGCAGGTTTTCGCCGGTCTTGCCGGACTTCCTGTTCGCCTCCACGAAGTAACCGCGGAACTGCTTCTCGAGCACGCCGTAGATGCGAGCGCACTTCTGCTTCTCGCGCTTCTGCAGCAGGAACTCGCTGTCCTTCGTGCGCCCGCGACCGTGCTCACCCGGGGGGTAAGGACGGATCTCAATCGGGCACTTTGCGCTTTCGCACTTGCTGCCCTTGAGGAACAGCTTCTGCTTCTCCCGACGGCATCGCTTGCAGTCGGCCCCGGTATAACGCGCCATAGTTCTGTGTCTCCTACTTCAGCTGGTCAGACGCGGCGGCGCTTGGGCGGGCGGCAGCCGTTGTGCGGCGTGGGGGTGACGTCCTGGATCGAACCCACTTCCAGGCCGGTGGCCTGGAGCGAGCGGATCGCGGTCTCACGGCCGGAGCCGGGACCCTTCACAAAGACGTCGACCTTGCGCATGCCGTGCTCCTGTGCGCGACGAGCGGCCGACTCAGCGGCCATCTGCGCGGCGAACGGGGTCGACTTGCGCGAGCCCTTGAAGCCGACATGGCCGGCCGAGGCCCAAGAGATCACATTGCCGGTCGGGTCAGTGATCGAGACGATGGTGTTGTTGAACGTGCTCTTGATGTGAGCGTGCCCGTGGGCAACGTTCTTCTTCTCCTTGCGGCGCACCTTCTTGGCGCCCGCCGTACGGCTCTTCGGAGGCATATGTGAAAACTCCTGTGGAGGTGGTCGGTCCTACTGCACGGACCGCTGTTCAGCGTCCGGAATAGGACTACTTCTTGCCCGGCTTCTTCTTGCCGGCGATCGCGCGACGCGGGCCCTTACGGGTGCGGGCGTTGGTGCTCGTGCGCTGGCCGTGGACGGGAAGTCCACGACGGTGACGCAGGCCCTGGTAGCAGCCGATCTCGACCTTGCGGCGAATGTCGGCCTGAATCTCGCGACGGAGGTCACCCTCGGTCTTGAGATTGGCGTCCACGTACTCGCGCAGCTTGATCAGGTCTTCTTCGGCCAGGTCACGAACACGGGTGTCCGGGTGGACACCGGTGCTCTTCAGGGCCTCCTGGGCACGGGTGCGACCGATGCCGAAGACGTAAGTGAGGGCAACCTCCACGCGCTTTTCGCGCGGGAGATCAACGCCGGAGAGGCGTGCCATTTGATGTGGCTCCAGGTGATTGTCGGAGGTCTACCGCAGCACCGTTCCCGGGTGTTCCCGTCCATTGGAGGGAGCTCGGGTCCCCGGCCTCCGGCCGGGGGTATCGTCCCCACGACGGTGATCACTCACCGCTGGGGGGTCGGGTTGCTGCGTATTTACGTTTTGCTCGGCGTCGCGCGAAAACTGCGGAAATGCCGGTCGTGCTTCAGCCCTGGCGCTGCTTGTGGCGCAGGTTGTCGCAGATGACCATGACCACGCCGTGACGGCGGATCACCTTGCACTTGTCGCAGATCTTCTTGACGCTCGGCTTGACCTTCATGGGAGGTTCTCCGGGTCAGGCCCACACCCCACCGAAGGGGGATGCCGGCAAGATCTACTTGTAGCGGTAGACGATCCGTCCGCGCGTAAGGTCGTAGGGAGACAGCTCCACTACGACCCGGTCGTCAGGAAGGATACGGATGTAGTGCATCCGCATCTTTCCGCTGATGTGCGCGAGGACCTTGTGACCGTTCTGGAGTTCTACCCGGAACATCGCGTTCGGGAGAGACTCGATCACGGTGCCCTCGATCTCGATGGCACCTTGCTTCTTGGCCACGCTTCGCCTTTCGAATCGGCTACCTGGATCGGCTCTCGACGTGCACGCAGGCAAGCGGGAGCCGACGCGTTAGTCTACGTCAGCCCACTGGGAAAGACGAATCCTGTAGGTGTGCCCACCTGCGAAGATCGTTAAGCTAGAGGGTCGGGCGCGATCTGTACGCCGTACTCGGCCAGTTTCGCCTTGCCGCCGTCCACCGCGGTCAGCACCAGCGGACCTTGTTCGGTCAGCGCGATGGAGTGCTCCCAGTGGCTGGACCAGGTGCCGTCGTTCGTCTTGACCGTCCAGTCGTCCTCGAGGACGTACGTCTTGGCGGTGCCCAGACTCACCATCGGCTCGATGGCGATGCAGAACCCCGGCACCAGCCTCGGCCCGCGGCCGCGCTTGCGGTCCACGTAGTTCAGCAGATGCGGGTCCATGTGCATCGCGCTGCCGATGCCGTGGCCGCCGTAGTCCTCGATGATCCCGTACTTACCGGTGGCAGGCCGGGGCTGGCGACGGATGTAGCCCTCGATCGCCTTCGAGATGTCGACGAGCCGGTTGCCCTGCTTGACCGCCGCGATGCCGGCCCACATGGACTCCTCGGTCACCCGGCTCAGCTCATGCAGCTCCGGAGCGTGACCGGTGCCGACGAAAGCCGTGAAAGCCGCGTCGCCGTGCCAGCCGTCGATGACCGCTCCGGCGTCGATCGAGATGACGTCGCCGTCCTTCAGCACGGTCACGGTGTCCGGGATGCCGTGCACCACGATGTCGTTGACCGAGGTGCAGATGCTCGCCGGGAAGCCGCCGTAGCCGAGAAAGTTCGACTTGGCGCCGTGCTCGGCGAGGACCTTGCGGGCCGCGTCGTCCAGATCCTTGGTGGTGGCCCCCGGGACGGCCACCGCGCGGGTGGCCTCGTGCACCTTCGCCACGACCAGCCCCGCCTCGCGCATCTTCGCGATCTGTTCCGGGGTCTTGAGCTCCACCATCAAATGCCTTCCGCGTTCTCGACTGCCTTACCTGGACAACAGTACGGCCGCGACGCCCATCGGACACCGCGGCCGTATTCGGGGTGCTGCACACCAGTACGGCCGCGGCGCCCATCGGACACCGCGGCCGTTACTTGAGGTACTGATCCTTGAGGTGCTGATACCCGAGGTGCCGAGTACCGTCCGCGCTCAGGCCGCCTTCGGCAGGATCGCGTCCATCGCCTTCCGGGTCACCTCGGCGACCTTGCCGAGCGCCGAGATCGTGACGACCAGGCCCTGGGCCTTGTAGTAGTCGACGATCGGCTCGGTGTCGCTGTGGTAGACCTCCAGGCGCTTGCGGACGGTGTCCTCACTGTCGTCCTCGCGTTGGTAGAGCTCGCCGCCGCAGGTGTCGCAGACACCCTCGGCCTTCGGCGGGCTGTAGATCACGTGGAAGGTGTGGCTGCTGTCCGTACGACACGTCCGCCGCCCGGCGATCCGCTTGACGACCTCTTCCTCGGGGACTTCGAGGTCGAGCACCGCGTTGAGCTTCTGGCCCTTCGACTGAAGGATCTCGTCGAGCACCTCGGCCTGCCGGAGGTTGCGCGGGAAGCCGTCCAGCAGGAAGCCGTCGGAGGTGTCCGGCTGTTCCATCCGGTCCTGTGCCATGCCGATGGTGACCTCGTCGGGCACCAGCCGGCCGGACTTCATGTACTCCTGCGCCTGCTGCCCGAGCGGAGTGCCCTGGCTGATGTTCGCGCGGAAGAGGTCGCCCGTGGAGATGTGCGGGATCGAGAGGTTCTCGGCTAGGTACGCGGCCTGCGTACCCTTGCCGGCGCCAGGCGGCCCGACGAGGACGATTCGCATCAGCGGAGGAACCCTTCGTAGTTGCGCTGCTGAAGCTGGCTCTCGATCTGCTTCACCGTTTCAAGACCGACACCCACGATGATCAGGATGCTGGTCCCGCCGAACGGGAAGTTCTGGTTGGCGCCGAAGCCCGCCAATGCGACGGTGGGCACCAGAGCGATCAGACCCAGGTAGAGCGATCCGGGCCACGTGATGCGGTTGAGCACGTAGCTCAGGTACTCCGCCGTGGGCCGACCTGCCCGGATACCCGGGACGAAGCCACCATACTTCTTCATGTTGTCGGCAACTTCTTCGGGGTTGAAGGAGATGGCGACGTAGAAGAAGGCGAAGAAAACGATCAGCAGGAAGTACGTGGCGATGTAAACCGGGTGGTCACCGGTGGTGAGGTTCTGGCTGACCCAGTTCGCCCAGCCGGCTTTCGAGCCGCTGAACTGGACGATCAGAGCCGGGATGTAGAGCAGCGAAGAGGCGAAGATCACGGGGATCACGCCCGCCTGGTTCACCTTCAGCGGGATGTACGTGGACGTACCGCCATAGGACCTGCGGCCGATCATGCGCTTCGCGTACTGCACCGGGATCCGGCGCTGCGCCTGCTCGACGAAGACGACCAGCGCGACCATCGCCAGGCCCACCGCGATGACCACGATGAACTCGACCCAGCCCTCCATGATCTTGCCCTGCTGCTTGATCGCCCAGAGCGCACCGGGGAAACCGGCCGCGATCGAGACGAACATCAGGATCGACATGCCGTTGCCGATGCCCTTGTCGGTGACCAGCTCGCCGAGCCACATCACCGCCGCGGTGCCCGCGGTCAGCGTGATCACCATCGTGGTCTGAGTGAAGATCGAATGGTTGGGCACGATCTGGTCGGCGACCGGGCAGTTCTGGAACAGCGCGCCGGTGCGCGCGGCCGCCACCACCCCTGTGCCCTGTAGTACGGCCAGCGCCACGGTCAGGTAGCGGGTGTACTGCGTGATCTTCGCCGTGCCGGACTGGCCCTCCTTCTTGAGGGCTTCGAGTCGCGGGATCACGACGGTCAGCAGCTGCAGGATGATGCTCGCCGTGATGTACGGCATGATCCCGAGCGCGAAGATCGTGACCTGCAGCAGCGCGCCGCCGCTGAACATGTTCACCAGGCCGAAGAGGCCGTTGTTGGCGTTGGCCGCCTTCATGCACGTATCGACGTTCGTGTAGCTGACTCCCGGTACCGGGACGTGCGCGCCGAGCCTGAAGAGCACGATGACGCCCAGCGTGAACAGCAGCTTTTTGCGCAGGTCGGGCGTCTTGAACGCTCGGGCGAACGCGGTGAGCACGGTGCCTCCTGCGCCCCTCACGCTTCTGCGCAGGGGGTGACGGGTCTTGAGGATCGATGGACACTAAGCAGCCAAAACCCGTGCGGGCACAGGCCGCACGGACATTAACAGTGCACGCCACCTTACCGGCGACCGCACCCCCCTTGGAACGACCGGCGAAGGTTGCCTGTGCCCACACGCCCGCTCAGATCCCAACGGGCCCTGCCGCAGGCCCTTTCGGCCGCCCAGGAGGGCCAGCCTATAGAGGGACACGCGCCGGTTGTAGAGGGCACACGACGGCCACGCGACAGTCCGTGACCGGCTGTGGCGGCCCGCAGCCGGGCCTGGAGGCCGTCAGGAGCCCCTGGAGGGACCGCAGATGCTCGCCGGAGCCGCTCGGGGCCCCGGGGCGGGCCCGCCGGGGCGCCCACCCGCCCTGCCGCCGCCGCGACCGAAACCGACGGGCGCCGAAACTGCTGGGCCGGCGAACGCGAAAAGAGCCGGAAGCCTCCCCAAAAGGGAAGCTTCCGGCTCCTTCGTACCGACATACCACCTGCTCGGATTTCTCCGGGCGGCGATGTCTCCGACTAGACGAGCTCGGTGACGGTCCCGCCGGCGGCGGTGATCTTCAGCTTGGCGGAGCCGGAGACGGCGTCAACCGAAACCTGCAGCGCCACGCCGATCTCGCCGGTGCCGAGCACCTTGACGAGCTTGTTCTTGCGCACCGCACCCTTGGCGACCAGGTCGTCAATCGTGACCTCTCCACCCGAGGGGTAGAGCGCGGTCAGCTTGTCCAGGTTCACGACCTGGAACTCGGTGCGGAACGGGTTCTTGAAGCCCTTGAGCTTCGGCAGGCGCATGTGGAGGGGCATCTGCCCGCCCTCGAAGCGCGCGGGAACCTGGTTACGAGCCTTGGTGCCCTTGGTGCCACGACCGGCGGTCTTACCCTTGGACGCCTCGCCACGGCCCACACGGGTCTTGGCGGTCTTGGCGCCTGGGGCGGGCCGGAGGTTGTGGACCTTCAGCGGGTTCTGCTCCGCCATATCAGTCGACCTCCTCTACCGTGACGAGATGCCGCACGGTCTGCACCATGCCGCGGAACTCGGGACGGTCCTCCTTGACGACTACGTCGTTCAGGCGCTTGAGCCCGAGCGAACGCAGGGTGTCGCGGTGGTTCTGCTTTGTACCGATGAACGACCGGGTCTGCGTGACCTTGAGGCGAGCCATTAGCGACCCACCCCGGCACGCGCCCGCAGCAGTGCTGCGGGGGCGACGTCTTCCAGCGGCAGACCACGACGAGCGGCGATCTCCTCGGGGCGCTGAAGCCCACGAAGAGCCGTCACCGTGGCGTGCACGATGTTGATCGGGTTCGACGAACCGAGCGACTTGCTCAGCACGTCGTGAATGCCGGCGCACTCCAGAACGGCGCGCACCGGGCCACCGGCGATCACGCCGGTACCGGGGGAAGCCGGCTTGAGCAGGACAACGCCTGCGGCCTTCTCGCCCTGGATCGGGTGCGGAATGGTGCCCTGGATACGCGGAACCTTGAAGAAGCTCTTCTTGGCCTCTTCAACGCCCTTGGCGATGGCCGCGGGAACTTCCTTGGCCTTGCCGTATCCGACACCTACGGTGCCGTCACCATCGCCCACCACGACGAGCGCGGTGAAGCTGAAACGACGGCCACCCTTGACAACCTTGGCGACGCGGTTGATCGCGACGACGCGCTCAACGTACGCGGTCTTCTCGGCAGCACCGCCACCGTCACGGCCCTTCCGGCCCGTCCGCTCGCCGCCACCGGCACCGCTTCCGCGGCGCTGGGGTCCAGCCATTGGATTTACCTCTCTCTGTTACGTCCGCTAGCTCCGGAACCGGGGCTTTAGAACTTCAGCCCGGCTTCGCGGGCGGCGTCCGCCAGAGCGGCAATGCGCCCGGCGTACTGGTTGCCACCGCGGTCGAAAACGACGGCCTCGATGCCGGCGGCCTTCGCACGTTCGGCGACAAGTGCGCCGACCTGCTGGGCCTGGGCGCTCTTGTCAGCGTCGCCGCCACGGATGGAGGTGTCGAGGGTCGACGCCGACGCGAGCGTGTGGCCCGCGATGTCGTCGATGACCTGCGCCACCATGTGACGGTTGGAACGCGTTACCACGAGGCGGGGACGCTCCGGCGTGCCGGAGATCCGCTTACGCACGCGAATGTGGCGCCGCTTGAGAGCGGCACCCCTGCGGGCGTCACCCTTCGCGATCTTCACACCATATGTCATGGCTTACTTACCAGCCTTTCCGACCTTGCGGCGGATGACTTCGCCGGCGTACTTGACACCCTTGGCCTTGTACGGGTCGGGCTTCCGCAGCTTGCGGATATTCGCGGCCACCTCGCCGACCTTCTGCTTGTCGATACCCTCGACACTCAGCTTGGTCGGAGACTCGACCTTGAAGGTGATGCCCTCCGGCGGCACGATCACAATGGGGTGGCTGTAGCCCAGGGCGAACTCCAGATTGGAGCCCTTCGCCTGGACGCGGTAACCGACACCACTGATCTCGAGTGCCTTGCTGTAGCCCGTGGTCACGCCGGTGATCATGTTCGCCACCAGCGTGCGGGACAGGCCGTGGAGGGCCTTGTTCTGACGCTCGTCGTTCGGGCGAGACACCTCGAGGATGCCGTCCTCGCCCTTTGCGACATCAATAGGCGCGGCAACAGTGTGGGAAAGGGAGCCCTTGGGACCCTTTACCGCGACCGTGCGGCCATCAATGGTGACGTCCACACCGGCGGGAACCTGGATGGGCAGCCGTCCAATTCGCGACATTGGCTATTCCTCCGTTCCCGAGTTACCAGACGTAGGCGAGGACTTCCCCACCCACGCCCTTCTTGGCAGCCTGCTGGCCGGTCAGGAGGCCCTGGGACGTGGAGATGATCGCCACGCCCAGGCCGCCGAGAACCTTCGGCAGGTTGGTGGACTTCGCGTAGACCCGCAGGCCCGGCTTGGAGATGCGCTTGATGCCGGCGATCGAACGCTCACGGTTCGGACCGAACTTCAGCTCAAGGGTGAGGTTCTTGCCGACTTCGGCGTCCTCAACCTTCCAGCCGGTGATGTAGCCCTCCTGCTGGAGGATCTCCGCAATGTGGGACTTGATCTTGCTATGCGGCATCGCGACGTCGTCGTGGTATGCCGAGTTCGCGTTTCGCAGACGCGTAAGCATGTCTGCGATCGGATCAGTCATGGTCATGAATTGGCCTTCGGCCTCTCTCGCCGGGGTTTCCTATATGCGCCATCCCTCTCCCCGATCAGAGTCGGGACGGGTGCGGTGCGGGGACCTACGGCGTAGTAAGACGGTTAGGGCGACGGACGCCCAACCCTCCAAGCCTACGGCACCATTGCTGGCGCGCGCGCCAGCGTCCTCGGAAGGACGCCGGCCGGGAGACCGGAGGGCGGGGCGACCGCCTACCAGATTCTTACCGAGAGCCCTGGAAGTCCCTGTCCCCCGAGGGGGAAGGGGTGCTTACCAGGAGCTCTTGGTCACGCCCGGGAGCTCGCCGCGGTGAGCCATCTCACGAAGGCACACACGGCAGAGGCCGAACTTGCGGTAAACGGAGTGCGGACGGCCGCAGCGCTGGCAGCGCGTGTAACCACGCACGCCGAACTTGGGCTTGCGGGCGGCCTTGGCAATAAGAGCCTTCTTCGCCACGGTCAGTTCTCCTTGAACGGGAAGCCGAGGTGACGAAGCAGGGCACGGCCCTCGTCGTCGTTGGAAGCCGTGGTGACCACGGTGATGTCCATGCCCCGGGCCCGGTCGATCTTGTCCTGGTCGATCTCGTGGAACATGACCTGCTCCGTGAGACCGAAGGTGTAGTTACCGCGGCCGTCGAACTGCTTCGGCGACAGACCACGGAAGTCGCGGATGCGGGGCAGCGCGAGCGACAGGGTCCGGTCCAGGAACTCCCACATGCGGTCACCGCGGAGGGTGACGTGGCAGCCGATGGGCTGCCCTTCGCGCAGCTTGAACTGCGCGATCGACTTGCGGGCCTTGGTGACGGACGGCTTCTGACCGGTGATCGTGGTGAGGTCCTTGATGGCGCCCTCGATCAACTTGGAGTCGCGGGCTGCGTCGCCCACACCCATGTTGACCACGATCTTGGTGAGACCGGGGATCTGCATGACGTTCTCGTAGGAGAACTCTTCACGCAGCTTGCCCGCGATCTCCTCGCGGTAGCGCGTCTTGAGACGCGGCGCAATGGTGGAAGTCATCAGATGTCCTCGCCGGTCCGCTTGGCAACGCGGATCTTGTTGCCTTCGTCGTCGAAGCGGTAAGCGACGCGCGTGACAACCTTGTTGCCGTCCTTCTCCACGACCAGCTGAACGTTGCTGACGTGAATCGGGGCCTCGGTCGTCACAATGCCGCCGGTCTTGGAACCACGGGCGGTCTGGCCGGCCTTGGTGTGCTTCTTGACCCGGTTGACACCCTCGACCAGAACACGGTCCTCAGTCGGGATGGCCTGAACGACCTTGCCCGTCTTGCCCTTGTCCTTGCCGGTGATGACCTGGACCAGGTCACCCTTCTTGATCTTCATCGGTTACAGCACCTCCGGCGCGAGCGAGACGATCTTCATGAACTTCTTCTCGCGCAGCTCTCGGCCCACCGGGCCGAAGATACGGGTGCCGCGGGGGTCGCCATCGTTCTTGAGAACAACTGCTGCGTTCTCGTCGAAACGAATGTACGAGCCATCGGGCCGCCGGCGCTCCTTCACGGTGCGCACGATGACAGCCTTGATGACATCGCCCTTCTTCACGTTGCCACCGGGGATCGCATCCTTGACGGTGGCCACGATGACGTCACCGATTCCCGCGTAGCGTCGACCGGAGCCACCGAGAACGCGGATGCACAGAATTTCCTTGGCACCCGTGTTGTCGGCGACACGCAGTCGCGACTCCTGCTGGATCACGTCTATCTCCTGATCGTCTGCCGGTTCCCGGTGGGGAGCTGACCGCCCTATATGGAGCGAGCAGGCTCCCCACCGAGCCTGACGGAACTACTTACTTGGCCTTCTCGAGGATCTCGACGATGCGCCAGCGCTTGCTCGCCGACAGCGGCCGCGTCTCCATGATGACGACACGGTCGCCGACGCCGGCAGCATTCTGCTCGTCGTGGGCCTTGAGCTTGTTCGTGCGGCGAATGACCTTGCCGTAGAGCGCGTGCTTGACACGGTCTTCGACAGCGACCACTACGGTCTTGTCCATCTTGTCGCTCACGACAAGGCCCTCACGGGTCTTGCGGAAGCCGCGCTCGTTGGTCTCAGTCACATTCTTCTCGCTCATCAGGCGCTCTCCACCGTCTCGATGCCCAGCTCGCGCTCGCGCATCAGGGTGTAGATCCGGGCGATGTCCTTGCGGACGACCTTGAGTCGGCCATGGTTCTCGAGCTGCCCGGTCGCCGCCTGGAAGCGGAGGTTGAACAGTTCTTCCTTGGCCTCGCGCAGCTTGGCGAGGAGTTCCTCGTCGCCCAGCTCACGCAAGTCGGTCGCCTTGGTACCGGCCGCCATCACGACTCACCTGCCTCGCGCCGGACAATCCGGCACTTCATCGGAAGCTTGTGGGCGGCGCGGGTAAGCGCCTCCTTAGCGACCTTCTCGTTCGGGTAGGACAGCTCGAACATCACCCGACCGGGCTTGACGTTCGCGATCCACCACTCGGGCGAACCCTTACCGGAACCCATGCGGGTCTCAGCAGGCTTCTTCGTGAGGGGGCGGTCCGGATAAATGTTGATCCAGACCTTTCCGCCACGCTTGATGTGGCGAGTGACCGCGATACGCGCCGACTCGATCTGACGGTTCGTCACGTAAGCCGGGGTAACCGCCTGGATGCCGTACTCGCCGAAAGCGAGCTCGGTTCCGCCCTTGGCCATACCCGACCGCTTCGGGTGGTGCTGCTTGCGGTGCTTGACCCTGCGAGGGATCAGCATGTCGGTCAGGCCTCCGTTCCGGTGGACTCGGCAGCCGGAGCGGCAGCGGCGGGAGCGTCGGCCTTGGGGGCCTCCGCACCGGGCTGCTGCTGCGGCTTACGGCCGCGACCGCCACGCTCGCCACCACGGGCGGCACCGCCACGGGCCGGGCGGTCGCTCGCGCCACCACCACGGGCCGGACGGTTGCCGGCACGGGCTGCGGCGTTCTCGGCGCGGACCTCGGCGATGTTCTTGACATCGCCCTTGTAGATCCAGACCTTCACACCGATGCGGCCGAAGGTGGTCTTGGCCTCGAAGAAGCCGTAGTCCACGTTCGCACGCAGGGTGTGCAGGGGCACACGGCCCTCGCGGTAGAACTCCGAGCGGGACATCTCGGCGCCGCCGAGGCGACCGCCGCACTGAATCTTGATGCCCTTGGCGCCGGCCTTCATCGTGCTCTGCATGCTCTTACGCATGGCACGACGGAAGGAGACACGCGAGGAGAGCTGCTCGGCGACGGCCTGGGCCACCAGCTGAGCGTCCACCTCGGGGTTCTTGACCTCGAGGATGTTGAGCTGAACCTGCTTGCCGGTCAGCTTCTCCAGCTCGCCGCGGATGCGGTCGGCCTCCGCACCGCGGCGGCCGATCACGATGCCCGGACGCGCGGTGTGGATGTCGACACGGACGCGGTCACGGGTGCGCTCGATCTCAACCTTCGAGATGCCGGCCCGCTCCATGCCCTTGGACATCATGCGACGAATGGCGACGTCTTCTTTGACGTAGTCCTTGTACAGCTTGTCGGCGTACCAACGGGACTTGAAGTCCGTGGTAATGCCGAGCCGGAACCCGTGGGGGTTAACCTTCTGGCCCATTACCGGGTTCCTTCCTTGCTGCTGACGACCACGGTGATGTGGCTGGTCCGCTTGCGGATCCGGTAGGCACGGCCCTGTGCACGCGGACGGAACCGCTTCAGGGTCGGGCCCTCGTCGACGTACGCCTCAGAAATGACGAGGCTGCCGGCGTCGGGGTGATCGTAGTTGTGCGCGGCATTGGCAATGGCACTGTCAAGCACCTTGCCGACCGGCACGCTCGCGGCCTGCGCGGCGAAACGCAGGACTGCCTGAGCATCCGTGGCGTCCATGCCACGGATAAGGTCCACCACGCGGCGGGCCTTCATGGGCGTGACGCGGATGTACCGCGCCTGGGCCCTGGCTTCCATGGTTGTCCCTTCGGTGTCTGTCATGGTCTTCACACTCCGCTGATCAGCGACGACGCGACTTGCGGTCGTCCTTCTCGTGGCCACGGAAGGTGCGGGTCGGCGCAAACTCGCCGAGCTTGTGACCGACCATCGACTCGGTGACGAACACCGGGACGTGCTTACGGCCGTCGTGCACCGCGATGGTGTGACCCAGCATGGCCGGGATGATCATCGAGCGCCGGGACCAGGTCTTGATGACGTTATGGGTACTGGCTTCGTTCTGGACGTCCACCTTCTTGATGAGGTGTCCGTCTACGAAGGGCCCCTTCTTAAGACTGCGCGGCATCTAAACCTGCTCCTAGCGCTTCTTGTTCGACTTGCGGCGGCGGATGATGTACTTGCTGCTTGCCTTCTTCGGCGAGCGAGTACGACCCTCCTTCTGACCCCACGGGGAGACCGGGTGGCGACCACCGGAGGTCTTACCCTCACCACCACCGTGCGGGTGGTCGACAGGGTTCATCGCGACACCGCGAACGGTCGGGCGAACGCCCTTCCAGCGCATACGGCCGGCCTTGCCCCAGTTGATGTTCGACTGCTCGGCGTTGCCGACCTCGCCAACAGTGGCGCGGCAGCGAACGTCGACCAGGCGGACTTCACCTGACGGCATACGAAGGGTGGCCATGGGGCCCTCCTTCGCCAGCAGCTGGACCGAAGCACCCGCGGAACGGGAGATCTTCGCGCCGCCGCCGGGACGCAGCTCGATTGCGTGGATGGTCGTACCCACCGGGATGTTGCGCAGCGGGAGGTTGTTGCCCGGCTTGATGTCGGCCGTGGGGCCGTTCTCAACCCGGTCGCCCTGGACCAGCTTGGCCGGGGCAAGGATGTAGCGCTTCTCGCCGTCTGCGTAGTGCAGCAGCGCGATGCGGGCGGTGCGGTTGGGGTCGTACTCAATGTGAGCGACCTTGGCCGGAACGCCATCCTTGTCGTGACGACGGAAGTCGATCACGCGATAGGCGCGCTTGTGGCCACCACCCTGGTGGCGAACGGTCACACGACCGGCGTTGTTACGGCCGCCCTTGCTGTGCAGAGGGCGGACCAGCGACTTCTCCGGCGTGGACCGCGTGATCTCGACAAAGTCGGCGACGCTGGAGCCACGACGGCCCGGGGTCGTCGGCTTGTACTTGCGGATACCCATTTCTCAGTCCTCGTCCGATTTCGGACGACTCGGACTCCGTTAGGAGACCTGGCCGCCGAAGATGTCGATTCGGTCGCCCTCAGCGAGGGTCACGATGGCGCGCTTGGTGTCCTTGCGCTTGCCGAAACCGGTCTTGGTGCGCTTGCGCTTACCTTGACGGTTGATCGTGTTGACCCCTGTGACCTTGACCGAGAAGACCGCTTCCACGGCCTGCTTGATCTGGGTCTTATTGGCGGTCGGGTCGACGATGAACGTGTACTTGTTCTCGTCGAGCAGCGCGTAGCTCTTCTCGGAGACCACCGGCTTGACCAGGATGTCACGGGGGTCCGTGTAGGTCTTGCTGATGGAAACCGGTGCGGTTACCGCGGTCATCAGGCTTCGCTCCCTTCGAGCTCAGCCTCGGAGGCGACAGCCTTGCCCGACGCGACCGTTCCGGCCACGAAGCGCTCGAAAGCGGCCTGCGTGAAGACCACGTCGTCAGAGACGAGCACGTCGTACGTGTTCAACTGGCCCGGCTCCAGGATGTGAACCTGGGGCAGGTTGCGTGCGGACAGCCACGCGGCCTCGTCACTGCGGTCGACGACCAGGAGCACGTGATTGCGCTCGCTGATCTTGCCCAGCAGGGACTTCGCGGCCTTGGTGGAGACTGTCGCGCCCTCGATCACGCCGGTGACGACGTGAATGCGGCTGTTGCGGGCCCGGTCCGAGAGGGCACCGCGCAGAGCGGCGACCTTCATCTTCTTCGGGGTCCGCTGCGAGTAGTCACGCGGCACTCGGCCGTGGACGACGCCACCGCCGACGAACTGCGGAGCGCGGGTCGAGCCCTGACGGGCGCGGCCGGTGCCCTTCTGGCGGTACGGCTTCTTGCCACCGCCGCGGACTTCGCCACGAGTCTTGGTCTTGTGCGTGCCCTGTCGGGCAGCGGCCAGCTGAGCGACAACGACCTGGTGGATCAGCGGAATGCTGACCTGTACGTCGAAGATCCCGGTGGGAAGCTCGACGGTCCCGGTCTTGTCACCTGCCGGCGAAAGGATGTCAATGGTGCTCATCGTTACCTCAGGCCCCCTTGGCCGCGGTACGGACCAGGACGAGGCCGCCGTTCGGACCAGGAACCGCTCCCTTGATGAGGAGCAGGCCCTTCTCCGCGTCAACGGCATGAACGGTCAGGTTCTGAGTGGTTACCCGCTCGTTGCCCATACGACCGGCCATCCGCATGCCCTTGAACACGCGGCCCGGGGTGGCACAGCCACCGATGGAGCCAGGCGAGCGGTGCTTGCGCTGGGTGCCGTGTCCGGCGCCGAGGCCCTTGAAGTTGTGACGCTTCATGACACCGGCGAAGCCCTTGCCCTTGCTCTTGCCGGTCACGTCGACCTTCACGCCGGACTCGAAAGTCGCGGCCGTGATCTCCTGGCCGAGCGTGTACTCGCTGGCGTCAGCGGTACGAAGCTCCACCAGGTGGCGACGGGGGGTGACATCGGCCTTCGCGAAGTGGCCCTTGAGGGGCTTGTTCACCTTGCGCGGGTCAATCACACCGAACGCGATCTGAACGGCTTCGTAGCCGTCAGTAGTGTTGGTGCGGACCTGCGTCACGACGCACGGACCTGCCTTGACAACTGTGACTGGGACGACACGGTTGTTCTCGTCCCAGACCTGGGTCATGCCGAGCTTCTCGCCCAGGACGCCCTTGATCTGCTTTGCCATCTTCTCCGCGCCTCTCAGAGCTTGATCTCGATGTCAACGCCGGCCGGAAGGTCCAGGCGCATCAACGAGTCAACGGTCTTGGGCGTCGGGTCGAGGATGTCGATCAGGCGCTTGTGTGTGCGCATCTCGAAATGCTCGCGCGCGTCCTTGTACTTGTGCGGCGACTTGATGACGCAGTACACGTTCTTCTCAGTGGGCAGCGGCACCGGGCCTGCGACCGACGCACCAGTGCGGGTCACCGTCTCGACGATCTTCTTCGCCGAGGAGTCGATGACCTCATGGTCGTAGGCCTTGAGCCGGATGCGGATCTTCTGTCCCGCCATGGCTACTTCGTAGTCCTGTCTCTCGTAACGCTCTGGACCTGGTGGACCGCGGCTCGTGCGAACCGCCGCCTCCTCCGACCCACGCGGTCGGGCGTGTCGCGCTCTCTCCCGAAACTTTCCGGAGGAGATTTCCCTGCGAAGGGGTGCGGCGACAAAACCGCGAACGTGCGGACTGCGATCACTCGCAGCTGGGGGAAGACACCCACCAGGAGCCTGGTGGAGCTCCGCGCTGAGCTTCCCGGAAGATTCCCGTACTTCCGCCCCCGCTCCCCTTGAGAGGAGAAACGCGGGACGACGAGTACTGCGGGACTAGCTTCCAGTCCTCCCGACGGGAGGCGCGCAGCATCGGCACTCAACCGAGCAACCTGGTCAGTGTGCCATATGGGGCGCAGTCCGCGCCAATCAGCCGGTGAGGGTACCCCACCGCACCACCCGTCACTGATTCGGCACCCGCACATCGCAACCGGAATGCCCCGCTCAAGGTCAATCTATCCGGAACGCAACATTTCGGAACGCAGTACGGGACGCCCCCGCCGCGCGTACGCGGACGGAGCGCCACCCCCTTGAGCGTCTCATCGGGCGCCGGGCCCGGCGCCCGGCCCGCCGCGGACGCCGACCCGAGCGGCCGGCTCACCGTCTTCGGGGTGCTGGGCCTGCGGGCCGTCCGCCGGCGGGAGACCACTCCCGGCAGCGGCTGCTGGGGGCCGCCGCACGACCTGGGCGGCGGCCCGCTCGCCCCGGCGCTCAGCGCGGTCCGGGACGACAGCGGCAGGCGGCTGCTGTTCGCGCTGCGCTTCTCGGCCCTCCAGGGACAGGCAGGCCCGAACACCCGCGAGATCACGCTGCTGGAGGAGCGCTCGCCGGACGGGCCGTTCGGCGGCCAGACGAGCCTGGGCAACCCCGAGGACGACGCCGACCGGGGCCGCGGGATCGGCGCGGCGAAAAGCCCGAGGGCCCCGCTCCACCGCGAACGGTGGGGCGAGGCCCTCGGGTTGGTGCGCATGCGGTGACGCAAACGCGATGGTGCGGTGCTCCGAGGAGCTCAGATCACTTGTTGATCTTGGTGACCTGGCCGGCGCCCACGGTCCGTCCACCCTCACGGATGGCGAACTTGAGGCCTTCCTCCATGGCGACGGGCTGAATCAGCTCGACCGTCATGACGGTGTTGTCGCCCGGCATGACCATCTCGGTGCCCTCGGGGAGGGTAACGACGCCGGTCACGTCCGTGGTACGGAAGTAGAACTGCGGGCGGTAGTTGTTGAAGAAGGGGGTGTGACGGCCACCCTCGTCCTTCGACAGGATGTAGGCCTGGGCCTCGAAGCTCGTGTGCGGCGTGACCGTACCCGGCTTGATGATGACCTGGCCGCGCTCGACGTCCTCGCGCTTGATGCCACGGAGGAGCAGACCGACGTTCTCGCCCGCCTGGCCCTCGTCGAGCAGCTTGCGGAACATCTCGATACCGGTGACCGTGGTGGTCGTCTTGGTCTCCTTGATGCCGACGATGTCGACAGTCTCGTTGACCTTGAGGATGCCACGCTCGATACGACCGGTGACGACGGTGCCACGACCGGTGATCGTGAAGACGTCCTCGATCGGCATGAGGAACGGCTTCTCGACGTCACGCGCCGGAGTCGGGATCGACTCGTCGACGGCGGCCATCAGGTCCAGGACCGACTGGCCCCAGACCTCGTCGCCCTCGAGCGCCTTGAGCGCCGACACCTTGATGACGGGAATGTCGTCACCCGGGTAGTCGTACTCAGTGAGCAGCTCGCGGACCTCGAGCTCGACGAGCTCCAGGATCTCCTCGTCGTCGACCATGTCGGCCTTGTTCAGCGCGACGACGACGGAAGGCACGCCTACCTGGCGGGCCAGGAGCACGTGCTCCTTGGTCTGCGGCATCGGACCGTCGGTCGCGGCGACCACGAGGATCGCACCGTCCATCTGGGCGGCACCGGTGATCATGTTCTTGATGTAGTCCGCGTGACCGGGGCAGTCGACGTGCGCGTAGTGACGCGTCTCCGTCTGGTACTCGACGTGCGCGATGGAGATGGTGATACCGCGCTGACGCTCTTCCGGCGCCTTGTCGATCTGGTCGAAGGCCGAAGCCTCGTTAAGGGTGGGGTACGCGTCGTGCAGCACCTTGGTAATCGCCGCGGTCAACGTCGTCTTACCGTGGTCAATGTGACCGATGGTGCCGATGTTGACGTGCGGCTTAGTCCGCTCGAACTTCGCCTTCGCCACTGGGGTCCTCCTGGGAGTGGTTCTGTACGCCTTGCTTCATCGGCGCCAGGTGATCTTTACCGGGTCGGTAAGGACCCCGAAGGGTCTTACGAGGTCAACCCGCGGATTAGGTGCCGGCCACCGGGGCACCCGCCGCACTCCTTACGGAACGCGAGGGTATGCCCCCGTGGCCTGCCGTCCAGCCTAAGGCCAGAGCGACGCTGCTGGAGCGCCGCTACTCGCCCTTGACCTTCGCGATGATCTCCTCGGCGACGTTCCGCGGAACCTCGGCGTAGGAGTCGAACTGCATGGAGTAGCTCGCGCGACCGGAGGTCTTGCTACGCAGGTCTCCCACGTAACCGAACATCTCCGACAGCGGGACCAGGGCGGTGACGACCCGGGCGCCGCTGCGCTCCTCCATGGACTGAATCTGTCCACGGCGGGAGTTGAGGTCGCCGATGACGTCGCCCATGTAGTCGTCGGGCGTGATGACCTCAACGGACATCATCGGCTCGAGCAGCACGGGGCTCGCCCTGCGCGCGCCTTCCTTGAACGCCTGCGAACCGGCGATCTTGAACGCCAGCTCCGAGGAGTCGACGTCGTGGTAGCCGCCGTCGAGCAGCGTCACGCGGACGCCGACCATCTCGTAGCCGGCCAGGATGCCGAACTTCATGGCTTCCTGCGCGCCCGCGTCCACCGAGGGGATGTACTCACGGGGGATGCGGCCACCGGTGACCTTGTTGACGAACTCGTACGAGGCGTCGCCGCCCGTAATCGGCTCGATCATGATCTGCACCTTGGCGAACTGGCCTGTGCCGCCAGTCTGCTTCTTGTGCGTGTAGTCGATCCGCTCGACGGTCTTGTTGATCGTCTCGCGGTAGGCGACCTGGGGCTTGCCGACGTTCGCCTCGACGCGGAACTCGCGCCTCATGCGGTCGACGAGCACCTCGAGGTGGAGCTCGCCCATACCACCGATGATGGTCTGGCCGGTCTCCTCGTCGGAGTAGACCTGGAACGAGGGGTCCTCGTCGCCGAGGCGCTGGATGGCGACAGCCAGCTTCTCCTGGTCACCCTTGGACTTGGGCTCGATGGCGACCTGAATGACCGGGGCCGGGAAGTCCATGGACTCCAGGATGACCGGCTGCTTCTCGTCGCACAGCGTCTCACCGGTGGTGGTCTGCTTCAGGCCCATGACGGCGATGATGTCGCCGGCGCCGACGCCCGGAATCTCTTCCCGCTTGTTCGCGTGCATGCGGTAGATCTTCCCGATGCGCTCCCGCTTGCCCTTGACCGAGTTCAGCACCGAAGTGCCGGTCTCGAGGCGGCCGGAGTACACCCGGACGTAGGTGAGCTTGCCGAGGTGCGGGTCGCTCGCGATCTTGAAAGCAAGACCGGAGAACGGCTCGTCCTCGGACGGCAGGCGCCTGACGACCTCTTCCGGGTCCTTGACGCTGTGGCCTTCGATGGCCTCGACGTCAAGGGGAGAGGGCAGGTAGCGCACGACCGCGTCGAGCAGGGGCTGAACGCCCTTGTTCTTGAACGCGGTGCCGCAGAACACCGGGGTGAAGGTGGGCTGACCCTTGTTCTCGGTGTGCGTCGACGCGATGGTGGCGCGGCGGATCGCGGCCATGAGCTGCTCCTGGTCGGGCTCCTGCCCCTCCAGATACAGCTCCATCATCTGGTCGTCGTGCTCAGCGATGGTCTCGAGCAGCTTGGCGCGCCACTCGTCGGCCGCCTCGGTGTGCGTGGCCGGGATGTCGACGACGTCGTACATCTCGCCCTTGGCAGCCTCGACGTTCCAGACCAGAGCCTTCATCGCCACGAGGTCGATGACGCCCTTGAAGTCGCCTTCGGCACCGATCGGCAGCTGCATGACCAGCGGCACCGCACCGAGGCGGTCGACGATCATGTCGACGCAACGGTGGAACTCGGCGCCGGTGCGGTCGAGCTTGTTGACGAAGCAGATACGCGGCACGCCGTAGCGGTCCGCCTGACGCCACACGGTCTCGGACTGCGGCTCGACACCGGCAACGCCGTCGAACACCGTGACGGCACCGTCGAGCACGCGGAGCGAACGCTCCACCTCGACCGTGAAGTCGACGTGGCCCGGGGTGTCGATGATGTTGATCGTGTGATCGACATCATTCAGCGGCCAGTGGCAGGTGGTCGCGGCCGACGTGATCGTGATGCCGCGCTCCTGCTCCTGCTCCATCCAGTCCATCGTGGCTGCGCCGTCGTGGACTTCACCGATCTTGTAGCTCACACCGGTGTAGAACAGAATCCGCTCGGTGGTCGTCGTCTTGCCCGCGTCGATGTGGGCCATGATCCCAATGTTGCGGACCTTGGCCAGGTCAAGCGAAGTGGTGGCCATAAGGCTCAGTCTTCTCTCGGTTTCGATGTGGGTAGTGACTACCAGCGGTAGTGCGCGAAGGCCTTGTTCGACTCGGCCATCTTGTGCGTGTCCTCGCGACGCTTGACGGAGGCGCCGAGACCGTTGCTGGCGTCCAGCAGCTCGTTCATCAGGCGCTCGGTCATGGTCTTCTCACGGCGGGCGCGGGAGTAACCCACGAGCCAGCGCAGCGCGAGAGTGGAGGAGCGACCGGGGCGGACCTCGATCGGCACCTGGTAGGTGGCGCCGCCGACGCGACGTGAGCGGACCTCAAGGGTCGGCTTCACGTTCTCGAGGGCACGCTTGAGCGTGATGACCGGGTCGGTGCCGGTCTTCTCGCGCACGCCTTCGAGGGCGCCGTAAACGATGCGCTCAGCGGTGGAGCGCTTGCCGTTCATCAAGACCTTGTTGATGAGCGACGTGACCAGAGGAGAAGCGTAGACCGGGTCAATGATGACCGGGCGCTTTGTTGCGGGGCCCTTACGAGGCATTTACTTCTCCTTCTTCGCGCCGTAGCGGCTACGGGCCTGCTTGCGGTTCTTGACGCCCTGGGTGTCAAGCGAGCCACGGATGATCTTGTAACGAACACCCGGCAGGTCCTTCACACGGCCACCGCGCACGAGCACGATCGAGTGCTCCTGAAGGTTGTGACCCTCGCCCGGAATGTAGGCGGTGACCTCGATACCACTGCTCAGCTTCACTCGCGCCACCTTGCGGAGCGCCGAGTTGGGCTTCTTCGGGGTGGTCGTGAAGACGCGCGTGCACGTGCCCCGACGCTGCGGAGACCCCGCCAAGGCGGGTGTCTTGTTCTTCTCGACCTTGTCCTGTCGGCCCTTTCGGACCAGCTGCTGGATCGTAGGCACCGTTTCTCCGGTTTCTGTTGTGCCGATAAAACTAACCTGGTACACCGCCGACCCACGCGGTCGGGCGTGTCGAATGCTGCAGACTCCGCCTGAGCGGGAAGGCGCAGAGTTCGATGTCTCGGACCGTTTGTCGGTCGGCCGGGCCCCCGTGCGGTCATCAAACACACGCAGGAGCCCAGGGACACCCCAGGCACAAGGTCAGAGCGTACCTACCGCATCAGCCGCGGTCAAAACAAATGCACATGCGAAGGACACGCCGGACTTCGCGACGCTCTGCCCACCGTAGTTGGCACAGCGTCCCTACGGAAGGAAGCACCGCTCCCCGAGCGGGCGCTCAGTGCTGTTCAAGCGCTGATCAACTGCTGAGCGACTGCTGAGCAAGTACTGATCATCGCACTCCAGAGGGGGTGCGGGCCGCCGCGCGGGCGGGCCGGCCGCTGCCCGGCCGGCGACCCGACCGCAGAACTCCGCGTCCCGCCGTGCGCCGCCGCCGGCCTCCCCGCCGGGCGTCGCGCGCCCTCGCGGCTCTTACGAGAGCGCTGGGCGTGCTTCCGCGGGCACTCCCGCGGCCTGCCCCGCCGGAGCCCGGAAAACGCGGGGCCCGGAAACGCGGAGCCCGGAAACGCGGAGCCCGGAAACGCGGAGCCCGGAAACGCCGCAGGGCGGCCACCCCCGATGAGGGGTGGCCGCCCTGCGGCTTCGCGAGCGGTCAGCTCACTGGTTGTTCAGCTCACTGGTTGTACGGACCGTAGTCGTAGTCCTCCAGCGGAACAGCCTGACCGGAGCCCGTCCCGAAGGGCGAGTAGTCGATGTCGTCGTAACCGACGGCCGAGTACATCGCTGCCTTCGCCTCTTCGGTCGGCTCCACCCGGATGTTGCGGTAGCGGGAGAGACCCGTACCCGCCGGGATGAGCTTGCCGATGATGACGTTCTCCTTGAGGCCGATCAGGGAGTCAGACTTGGCGTTGATCGCCGCGTCGGTCAGGACCCTGGTCGTCTCCTGGAAGGACGCCGCCGACAGCCACGACTCGGTGGCCAGCGACGCCTTGGTGATACCCATCAGCTGCGGACGGCCGGAGGCCGGGTGGCCGCCTTCCTGGACCACACGACGGTTCTCGCCCTCGAAGCGACCACGCTCGACGAGCTCGCCCGGCAGCAACTCAGCGTCGCCGGACTCGATGATCGTCACGCGGCGGAGCATCTGCCGGATGATGATCTCGATGTGCTTGTCGTGGATCGCCACGCCCTGGTTGTTGTAGACCTTCTGGACTTCGCCGACCAGGTGGATCTGCACGGCACGCTGGCCGAGGATCCGCAGCACGTCGTGCGGGTTGATGGCGCCCACGGTCAGCGACTGGCCGACCTCGACGTGGTCGCCCTCGCCCACCAGCAGACGGGTCCGCTTGGAGACGCCGAAGGCGGTCTCCTCGGAACCGTCGTCCGGGGTGACGACGAGCTTCTTGGTCTTCTCGGTCTCCTCGATGCGGATCCGGCCGGCCGCCTCGCTGATCGGGGCCACACCCTTGGGGGTACGGGCCTCGAAGAGCTCGACCACACGCGGCAGACCCAGCGTGATGTCGTCACCCGCCACACCACCGGTGTGGAAGGTACGCATCGTGAGCTGGGTGCCGGGCTCACCGATCGACTGGGCCGCGATGATGCCGACGGCCTCACCGATGTCGACCAGCTTGCCGGTGGCCAGCGAACGCCCGTAGCAGTAGGCGCAGGTGCCGACGGAGGACTCGCAGGTGAGCACCGAGCGGGTCTTGACCGCCTCGACGCCGTGCCGGACGAGCTGGTCGATGAGGACATCGCCCATGTCGACGTTGGCGGGCGCGATGACCTTGCCGTCGATGACGACGTCCTCGGCGAGCATGCGCGCGTAGACGCTGCTCTCGACGTTGTCCGTCTTACGAAGCACGCCGGAGGCGTCCTTCGTGGCGATGGCCAGCTTCAGGCCGCGCTCAGTGCCGCAGTCGAGCTCGCGGATGATCACGTCCTGCGAGACGTCCACCAGACGACGGGTGAGGTAACCCGAGTCGGCGGTACGCAGCGCGGTGTCCGCGAGGCCCTTACGGGCGCCGTGGGTGGAGATGAAGTACTCCAGCACGGTGAGACCTTCACGGAACGACGCCTTGATGGGTCGCGGGATGGTCTCGTTCTTCGCGTTCGACACCAGACCACGCATACCCGCGATCTGACGCATCTGCATCATGTTTCCGCGAGCACCGGAGTCGACCATCATGAAGATGGGGTTCGTCTTCGGGAAGTTCGCGTTCATCGCCTCGGAGACCTCGTTGGTCGCCTTGGTCCAGATGTTGATGAGCTCCTGCGTGCGCTCGTCCTTGGTGATCAGACCGCGCTCGTACTGCTTCTGGACCTTCTCGTCCTGGTCCTCGTAGCCCTTGACGATGGCCTTCTTGGCCTCGGGCACGACGATGTCGGAGACGGCCACGGTGACGCCCGAACGGGTCGCCCAGTGGAAGCCCGCCGCCTTCAGGTTGTCGAGCGTCGCCGCCACGATGACCTTCGGGTAGCGCTCGGCCAGGTCGTTGACGATCTCGGAGAGCTGCTTCTTGCCCACCGAGTAGTCGACGAACGGGTAGTCCTCGGGCAGCAGCTCATTGAAGAGCGCGCGGCCCAGGGTCGTCCGCTGGCGGAAGCTGTCGCCCTGCTGCCACTCCGGGTCGCCCTCGGCGACGACCGGGGGAACCCAGCCGCGCGGCGGAACGGTGCCGATCGGGAAGCGGATGTCGACCTTCGCCTGGAGCGAGAGCCCCTTGGCGTCGAACGCCATGATCGCCTCGGCGGTCGAGCCGAACGCCCGGCCCACACCGATGACCTTGCGCTCCGCCTCATCCGTCGTGAGGAAGAACAGGCCCAGCACCATGTCCTGGGTCGGCATGGTGACCGGCCGGCCGTCCGCCGGCTTCAGGATGTTGTTCGAGGACAGCATCAGGATGCGGGCCTCGGCCTGCGCCTCCGCCGAAAGCGGCAGGTGGACTGCCATCTGGTCGCCGTCGAAGTCCGCGTTGAACGCGGTGCAGACGAGCGGGTGGATCTGGATGGCCTTGCCCTCGACCAGCTGCGGCTCGAAGGCCTGGATGCCCAGGCGGTGCAGGGTCGGCGCACGGTTCAGCAGCACCGGGTGCTCCGCGATGACCTCTTCGAGGACGTCGTAGACCACGGTGCGGCCGCGCTCGACCATGCGCTTGGCCGACTTGATGTTCTGCGCGTGGTTCAGGTCCACCAGGCGCTTCATCACGAACGGCTTGAAGAGCTCCAGCGCCATGGCCTTCGGCAGACCGCACTGGTGCAGCTTGAGCTGCGGGCCGACGACGATGACCGAACGGGCCGAGTAGTCGACGCGCTTGCCGAGCAGGTTCTGACGGAAACGGCCCTGCTTGCCCTTGAGCATGTCGCTCAGGGACTTCAGCGGGCGGTTGCCGGGTCCGGTGACCGGGCGACCACGGCGGCCGTTGTCGAACAGTGCGTCGACGGCCTCCTGCAGCATCCGCTTCTCGTTGTTCACGATGATCTCGGGAGCACCGAGGTCAAGGAGACGCTTGAGGCGGTTGTTGCGGTTGATCACGCGGCGGTACAGGTCGTTCAGGTCGGAGGTCGCGAAGCGGCCACCGTCCAGCTGCACCATCGGACGCAGGTCCGGCGGGATGACCGGGACGCAGTCCAGGACCATGCCGGTCGGGCTGTTACGGGTCTGCAGGAACGCGGAGACGACCTTGAGCCGCTTGAGCGACCGGGTCTTCTTCTGGCCCTTGCCGGTGCGAATGATCTCGCGCAGGCGCTCGGCCTCCTGGGCCAGGTCGAACGACTCCAGGCGCTTCTGCAGAGCGGCCGCGCCCATGGCGCCCATGAAGTAGGTGCCGAAGCGGTCGCGCAGCTCGCGGTAGAGCAGCTCGTCGCCCTCCAGGTCCTGGACCTTGAGGTTCTTGAAGCGGGCCCAGACCTCGTCGAGACGGTCGATGGAGCGCTGTGCGCGGTCGCGCAACTGCTTCATCTCACGCTCGGCGCCTTCGCGCACCTTGCGGCGCACGTCGGCCTTGGCGCCCTCGGCCTCCAGCTCGGCGAGGTCGCCCTCGAGCTTCTTGGCACGGGCCTCGAGGTCGGAGTCACGCCGCTGCTCGATCTGCTGACGCTCGACGGAGACATGAGCCTCCAGCGAGGGCAGGTCGCGCGTACGGCGCTCCTCGTCCACCCACGTGATCATGTAGGCGGCGAAGTAGATGACCTTTTCGAGGTCCTTCGGCGCCAGGTCGAGCAGGTAGCCGAGGCGGGAGGGAACTCCCTTGAAGTACCAGATGTGGGTCACCGGAGCGGCGAGCTCGATGTGGCCCATCCGCTCACGGCGCACCTTGGCGCGAGTCACCTCGACGCCGCAGCGCTCACAGATGATGCCCTTGAAGCGGACACGCTTGTACTTGCCGCAGTAGCACTCCCAGTCCCGGGTAGGACCGAAGATCTTCTCGCAGAAGAGTCCGTCCTTTTCGGGCTTGAGCGTGCGGTAGTTGATGGTCTCCGGCTTCTTCACTTCGCCGTGCGACCAGGTCCGGATGTCGTCCGCGGTGGCGAGGCCGATCCGCAGCTCGTCGAAGAAGTTGACGTCGAGCACTTGTCGTCAATCCCTCTTTCGGGGGTCGAGTCTAAAACAATGGTCTGACGGTTCCCTTGCACTCCGGCTCTAGGGCCGGAGCAGGGACCCTCCTCGCCGAAGGCGGGCCAGGAGGGAGGGGTCCGGGGAGAGAGGCCGGGGAGCCTTTACGGCGCCCCGGCCAACCCGTCAGACCTCTTCGACGCTGCTCGGCTCACGCCGGGACAGGTCGATTCCGAGCTCTTCCGCTGCACGGAAGACGTCCTCATCGGTGTCTCGCATCTCGATGGACATGCCGTCCGAGGACAGCACCTCCACGTTGAGGCAGAGCGACTGCATTTCCTTGATGAGCACCTTGAAGGACTCAGGAATGCCGGGCTCGGGGATGTTCTCGCCCTTGACGATGGCCTCGTAGACCTTCACGCGGCCGGTCACGTCGTCGGACTTGATGGTCAGCAGCTCCTGGAGTGCGTACGCGGCGCCATAAGCCTCCAGCGCCCACACCTCCATCTCACCGAAGCGCTGTCCACCGAACTGAGCCTTACCACCCAGCGGCTGCTGGGTGATCATCGAGTACGGGCCGGTGGAACGAGCGTGCAGCTTGTCGTCCACCAGGTGGTGCAGCTTGAGGATGTACATGTAGCCGACCGAGACCGGCTCCGGGAACGGCTCGCCGGAGCGGCCGTCGTACATCAGCGCCTTGCCGTCGCCCTTGACCATGCGGTCGCCGTCGCGGTTCGGGATCGTGGACTCGAAGAGTCCGGTGATCTCGTCCTCGCGGGCACCGTCGAAGACCGGAGTCGCGACGTTGGTGCCGGCTGCGACGTCGTCCGCGCCGATGGTCTTCAGGCGCTTCATCCAGTCGGTGTCGCCATCGATCTTCCAGCCCTGGGAGGCGAGCCAGCCCAGGTGGATCTCCAGGACCTGTCCCGGGTTCATCCGGGACGGGACGCCCAGCGGGTTGAGGATGATGTCGACCGCGGTGCCGTCCTCAAGGAACGGCATGTCCTCGATGGGCAGGATCTTCGAGATGACGCCCTTGTTGCCGTGACGGCCGGCGAGCTTGTCACCATCGGTGATCTTGCGCTTCTGGGCCACGTAGACGCGGACCAGCTGGTTCACGCCCGGCGGCAGCTCGTCGCCCTCTTCACGGTCGAAGACGCGGACGCCGATGACCTTGCCGATCTCGCCGTGCGGAACCTTCAGCGAGGTGTCGCGCACCTCGCGCGCCTTCTCACCGAAGATCGCACGGAGCAGGCGCTCCTCCGGGGTCAGCTCGGTCTCGCCCTTGGGCGTGACCTTTCCGACCAGGATGTCGCCGGCCACGACCTCGGCACCGATACGGATGATGCCGCGCTCGTCGAGGTCCGCCAGGACCTCCTCGGAGACGTTCGGGATGTCCCGGGTGATCTCCTCCGGGCCGAGCTTCGTGTCACGGGCGTCGACCTCGTGCTCCTCGATGTGAATCGAGGAGAGGACGTCGTCCTGCACGAGACGCTGCGACAGGATGATCGCGTCTTCGTAGTTGTGGCCTTCCCACGGCATGAACGCCACGAGGAGGTTCTTGCCGAGGGCCATTTCGCCCTCTTCGGTCGAAGGACCGTCGGCGAGGACCTGGCCTGCGATGACGCGCTCGCCGTCGTCGACCACGACCTTCTGGTTGAAGGACGTGCCCTGGTTGGAGCGGTTGAACTTGGCCACGCGGTACGTGGTGTAGGTGCCGTCGTCGTTGGCGACCGTGATGTAGTCCGCGGAAACCTCCTGGACCACACCGTCCTTCTCGGCCGTGATGACGTCGCCGGCGTCGACCGCGCAGCGGTACTCCATGCCGGTGCCGACCAGCGGGGCCTCGCTCTTGATGAGCGGCACCGCCTGGCGCATCATGTTGGATCCCATGAGCGCGCGGTTGGCGTCGTCGTGCTCGAGGAAGGGGATCATGGCCGTCGCCGCCGACACCATCTGGCGCGGCGAGACGTCCATGTAGTCGACCTCGCCACCGGGGATGAGGTCGACCTCGCCACCACGGCGACGCACGAGCACTCGGCCCTCGGTGAAGGTGTTCTCGTCGTTCAGGGCCGCGTTCGCCTGGGCGATGAGGTAGCGGTCCTCCTCATCGGCTGTGAGGTAGTCCACCTCCTCGGTGACCTGGCCGTCGATGACCTTGCGGTACGGGGTCTCGATGAAGCCGAAGACGTTCACCCGGCCGTACGACGCGAGCGAGCCGATCAGGCCGATGTTCGGGCCTTCCGGGGTCTCGATCGGGCACATGCGGCCGTAGTGCGACGGGTGCACGTCACGGACGTCCAGGCCGGCCCGCTCACGCGAAAGACCACCCGGGCCGAGCGCCGACAGGCGGCGCTTGTGGGTCAGACCCGACAGCGGGTTGGTCTGGTCCATGAACTGGGACAGCTGGCTGGTGCCGAAGAACTCCTTGATGGAGGCGACGACAGGCCGGATGTTGATCAGGGTCTGCGGCGTGATCGCCTCGACGTCCTGGGTCGTCATCCGCTCGCGGACGACGCGCTCCATCCGGGCCAGGCCGGTGCGCACCTGGTTCTGGATGAGCTCGCCGACGTTGCGCAGACGACGGTTGCCGAAGTGGTCGATGTCGTCGGTCTCGACGACGATCGACCGGCCGCTGTCAGCGACCGTCTCGGTCTCTCCGGCGTGCAGCTTGACCAGGTACTTGATGGTCGCGAGCACGTCGTCGGTGGTGAGCACCCCGGCGTCGAGCGGCTGGTCGCCGCCGAGCTTCTTGTTCACCTTGTAGCGGCCGACCTTGGCGAGGTCGTAGCGCTTCGGGTTGAAGTAGAGGTTCTCGAGCAGCGTCTGCGCGGCCTCACGCGTCGGCGGCTCGCCCGGACGCAGCTTGCGGTAGATGTCGAGCAGCGCGTCGTCCTGGCCCTGGGTGTGGTCCTTTTCCAGGGTGGCGCGCATGGACTCGTACTCGCCGAACTCCTCGATGATCTGCTCGGTGGTCCACCCGAGAGCCTTGAGGAGAACGGTGACGGACTGCTTGCGCTTGCGGTCGATGCGGACACCGACCATGTCGCGCTTGTCGATCTCGAGCTCCAGCCAGGCACCGCGGGACGGGATGACCTTGGCCGAGAAGATGTCCTTGTCGGACGTCTTGTCGATGGAGCTGTCGAAGTAGACGCCCGGCGAGCGGACCAGCTGCGAGACGACGACACGCTCGGTGCCGTTGATGCAGAAGGTGCCCTTGTTCGTCATGAGCGGGAAATCGCCCATGAAGACCGTCTGGGACTTGATCTCGCCGGTCTCGTTGTTGGTGAACTCAGCAGTGACGAAGAGCGGAGCCGCGTACGTGAAGTCGCGGTCCTTGCACTCGTCAATGGAGTTCTTGGGCGGCTCGAAGCGGTGGTCGCGGAAGGTCAGTGACATCGACCCGGAGAAGTCCTCGATCGGAGAGATCTCCTCGAAGATCTCCTCCAGACCGGACTTCCTGGGGACGTCCTGACCACTTTCCAACGCGGCCTCTACGCGAGCCTTCCAGGCAGCATTGCCGAGCAGCCAATCGAAGCTCTCGGTCTGCAGCGCCAGGAGGTTCGGAACCTCGAGGGGCTCCTTGATCTTCGCAAAAGAGATGCGCAGCGGGGATGTGCTTGCGCTGTTGTTCGTATTGGCAGTCGAGGCGTTGCGCGAGGCGGCCAAGAGGGGGTCCTTCCGAGGGCTCGGACTCACTACGCGCGTACCGGTCCCGTTTCGAGCGCGCAGGTGGAAATCCCGGATCAGGGACTTTCATTCAGCAGTGCTCAAGTGCGGGCATGCCCCTGGTGACGGGCAGGAGGCAGCTAACAGGCAGCGCAAAGGGTCAGTGTAGCCACTAGGCACACTGATGTCCAGAGCAGGGTTTCGGAGACCGGCAGTGCCAATCTCTCCCTCCGGGAGGAGTCTCCCCCTCGTTGTTTCTCCAACGCTTGCGACCGCTCGCCGCAAGGCTTCCCGCTTCGCCCCGGATCCATGCCTCGGGCCGCGGATCCGTGTGACGACGCGTCCTGAGAATTGCGCGCCGCGTGCCGTTCGTCAAGGCCCCCCGGCCCCGACCGAGATCGTCACGGGGGGCTGTGGCGGGCAACGAAGATCACCATACCCGGCAGGGCCGACGAGGCAAGGCAACCGCTCCTGGAACGCCCAAGGGCGGTCACCCGGATGGGTGACCGCCCTTGAGTTGGATGAGCCGCAGGCTCTCCACGCGCCCCGGAGGGCGCGAGAGGGACTACTTGACCTCGACGGAGGCGCCGGCGCCCGCGAGGGACTCCTTGGCCTTCTCCGCGACGTCCTTCGCGACCTTCTCGAGGACCGGCTTCGGAGCGCCGTCCACGAGGTCCTTGGCTTCCTTCAGACCCAGCGAGGTGAGCTCACGCACGACCTTGATGACCTGGATCTTCTTCTCGCCGGCGCCGGTGAGGATGACGTCGAACTCGTCCTGCTCCTCGACGGCCTCGGCGGCAGCGGCGGCGGGGCCGGCCGCGGCGACCGGGGCGGCAGCCTCGACGTCGAACTTCTCTTCGAATGCCTTCACGAACTCGGAGAGCTCGATAAGGGTCATCTCACCGAAAACGTCGAGCAGCTCGTTGTTGCTGAGCTTCGCCATGTTGGCGGTCCTTCCACTAATTCGGCTGGTGCCGGGGGTTCATTACGGCGGGCGTACAGGCCCGCTGCGACCGTGGGCCGCGAGTGACTCAGGCGGGTGCCTGACTACTCGGCGGTCTCGGCCTCGACGGGAGCCGGAGTACCGGCACCGCCCTGCTCGTTCTTGCTGCGAAGCGCGTCCGCGGTGCGGACGAACTTCGTAAGCGGAGCCTGGAAGGTAGCCGCGGCCTTGACCATGGATGCCTTCATGCCGCCGGCCAGCTTGGCGAGCAGCACCTCACGGGGCTCGACGTCCGCAAGCTTCTTGAACTCATCGGCGGACAGTGCCTTACCGTCAAGGACACCGCCCTTGATGATGAGGTTGGGGTTGTCCTTGGCGAAGTCGCGCAGACCCTTCGCAGACGTCACCGGGTCACCGGAGACGAAGGCAACCGCCGTCGGACCTGTGAACAGGTCGTCGAGCGAGGTGATCCCGGCCTCGTTGGCCGCGATCTTGGTCAGCGTGTTCTTCACCACGGAGTACTGGGCGTCCTCACCGAGGGAACGACGCAGCTCCTTGAGCTGCGTCACGGTGAGACCCCGGTACTCGGTCAGCACAGCGGCTGTGGAGTTGCGGAACTTGTCCGTCAGCTCGGCAACCGCGGCAGCCTTGTCGGACCGTGCCATAAGCTCGGCCTCCTTCCGGGTGATGGTCCTCGACTGATCTCGCGATCAGTCATGTTCGCCGGACCGCCCGAATCGGGCACAAGGAAGAATGCTGCAAAAACGAAACGCCCCGGTGCGGGTGCACGGGGCGTGACTCGACCGTCCGGGCTCAGGAGCCCCACGGGAGTGTCAACCACATTCACCTGCACTGGGCCGCCCGCGATAAGCGGTTCCTTCGGCCACCGAAAACCCCGAAAGGCAAACGGTAACGACCAGCGGTCTTTGGCTACCTGAGCAGCGTACGCGAGCGGGCGGCGAGCAGGCAAATCGCCGCCTGGGGCGCGCCTGGGAGGCCGCGCGGGGCCGCGCGCGGGAAACCCTTTCAGCCGGGCCGCCCGCGCCCCGACGCCGGCTTCTCGTACCGGCTGCCGGCTGCTGCCCGCTGCCGTCAGGCGTCTCGTACCGCCCCCGACGCAAACACGGCGGGCCCCGCGCTTCCGAAGAAGTGCGGGGCCCGCCGTGGAGCTGCTCACGCAAACGCGCGGGCCGCCTGAATCACGCGATTCAGATGGCTTCGTCCTCGACGAGGAGGTTGCGGGTGCGGTTGGCGTCCAGCTGGATGCCGGGGCCCATCGTGGTGGAGAGGGTCGCGTGCTTGATGTAGCGACCCTTCGAGGCGGACGGCTTCAGACGAAGGATCTCGTCCAGCGCCGCGCCGTAGTTCTCGACCAGCTGCGTCTCATCGAACGACGACTTGCCGATGATGAAGTGCAGGTTCGAGTGCTTGTCGACGCGGAACTCGATCTTTCCGCCCTTGATCTCGGTCACGGCCTTGACCACGTCCGGCGTCACGGTGCCGGTCTTCGGGTTCGGCATCAGACCACGCGGACCGAGCACGCGGCCCAGGCGGCCGACCTTGCCCATGAGGTCCGGGGTGGCGACGACGGCGTCGAAGTCCAGGCGGCCCTTGGCGACCTCTTCGATCAGTTCGTCGGAGCCGACGATGTCGGCGCCCGCGGCTTCCGCGGCCGCTGCGCGGTCACCGGTCGCGAAGACCAGGACCCGGGCGGTCTTACCGGTGCCGTGCGGGAGGTTCACGGTGCCGCGGACCATCTGGTCGGCCTTGCGCGGGTCGACACCCAGACGCATGGCGACCTCGACGGTCGAGTCGAACTTGGTGGTGGAGGTGCCCTTGGCGATACGGACGGCCTCGAGCGGGGCGTACAGGCGCTCCGCCTCGATCTTGGCGTCCGCAGCGCGGAGGTTCTTGCTGCGCTTCACTGCTTCTCCTCAGTGTTGACGGGAGTTGTGGTGCGGACCAGCGCGTGGTCCTCCCACAGGAACTGCGAGGTGGCTGTCAGCCCTCGACCGTGACACCCATGGAACGGGCGGTGCCGGCGATGATCTTCTCGGCGGCGTCCAGGTCGTTGGCGTTCAGGTCAGGCATCTTGGTCGTGGCGATGTCACGGACCTGGTCACGGGTGATCTTCGCGACCTTGGTGGTGTGCGGCTCGCCAGAGCCCTTTTCCACACCCGCGGCCTTGAGGATCAGCTTCGCGGCCGGCGGCGTCTTGGTGACGAACGTGAAGGAACGGTCTTCGTAGACCGTGATCTCCACCGGCACGACCATGCCACGCTGCGACTCGGTCGCGACGTTGTAGGCCTTGCAGAACTCCATGATGTTGACGCCGTGCTGGCCCAGCGCGGGACCTACCGGCGGAGCCGGGTTGGCGGCGCCGGCGTTGATCTGGAGCTTGATCAGCCCCGTGACCTTCTTCTTCTTCTTGGGAGGCATTGCTCTCTCCGGGTCCTAGTGAGAGTGGTTCGCCGCCTGATTCCGGTCATCCGGATGGCGGCATACCGCACCACGATAACCGGTACCGCGGTGAGGCCTGAAACCGAGCAGGTCAGACGAGTCCCCCGCAAGCGGGAGGTACCCCCAGCGAAAGCCCATCTGACCTGGTCGGAAGTATGAAGTCGATCAGTTCTTCTGGATCTGCTCGAAGGAGAGCTCGACCGGAGTCTCGCGGCCGAAGATCTCGACGAGACCCTTGACCTTCTTCGAGTCGGCGTTGATCTCGTTGATCGTCGCCTGCAGCGTCGCGAACGGGCCGTCGGTGACGGTGACCGAGTCGCCGACCTCGAAGTCCAGCACCTGGACCTCGACCTTGCGGCCCTTGAGCGGCTCGCCGGACTCGGCTGCCGCCGCCTTGGCCGCGGCCTCCTCGGCCTCGGGGGCGAGCATCTTGACGATCTCGTCCAGGGTCAGCGGGTACGGGTCGTAGGCGTTGCCCACGAAGCCGGTGACGCCGGGGGTGTTGCGGACGACGCCCCACGACTCGTTCGTCAGGTCCATGCGCACCAGCACGTAGCCGGGGAGCTTGTTCTGCCGGACGGTGCGGCGGTCGCCGTTCTTGATCTGGACGACTTCTTCCTGCGGAACCTCGGCAGCGAAGATGAAGTCCTCGACGTTCAGCGAGACGGCACGCTGTTCGAGGTTGGTCTTCACGCGGTTCTCGTAACCCGCGTAGGTGTGGATGACGTACCACTCGCCGGGCAGGGCGCGGAGTTCCTCGCGGAGCGCGACGACGGGGTCGACTGCCTCCGGCGGCTCCTCGGCGGTGTCGTCGTCGGCCGCTTCGCCGTCTTCGCCCTCGGAAGCCTCATCGGCCTCGTCGGAGACGGCGTCGGCGGTCGCTTCGGCGGCGGGCTCGTCGTCCGTGGCGGTCGCGGTCGCGTCGTCCGGCGCGGCGGCGGCGTCCTCATCGACATCGACCTCGATCACGTCACCCTCGACGTTGACCGCGGCCTCTTCGGCGGGCTCGCCTGCGGCGGCGTCCTCGGTGGCGGGCTCGTCGAGGCCCTCGGCAGCATCAGCGCCGTCGGCGTCATCGACGATGTTCTGCGCGGTGTCATCGCCCGCTACCTCTGCCGAGGCTGTCTCGCCATCGTCGGGCTGTGCCGCCTCGACGGGCTCAACGGCGTCGTTCAGGTTCGGGTCAGACACGGTGGCTGCTTCTTCCTGGCTTCACTTCAATGGGTGGAACGCGCGAAGGGGCACCCTGAGGGCGCCCTCCGTACCATCAGCCGAAGACGTACTTGACGACTTGGCCGAATCCATAGTCAATCACGGTCACGAGCCCGATCATGATGACTACGAAGACGATCACCACAGAGGTGTACGTCGAAAGTTGGTTACGCGTAGGCCATACGACCTTACGCAGCTCCGCGACAATCTGGCGGTAGAAAAGACCGAGGCGCCCGAAAGGCCCCTTCTTTCCACGCTTGCCACCGCGGCGAGGCTTCTTCTCGGAATCGGAATCCGAGGTCTCGTTCGCGGGACGACCGCTCTCAGGCATGTCGATGGAGCCCAGGGCGTCCGTCACTCGTCCTCACCTGAATCCGGGTCGTGTCCGTGCCGCGCCCGGTTGAGCCGCACGGCGGTTCATTTCACTACCTACGCATGCACGCATCCGGTGAAAGACACGTGTAGCAGGGCCGGAGGGACTTGAACCCCCAACCGCTGGTTTTGGAGACCAGTGCTCTACCAATTGAGCTACGACCCTTTGTGGTTCCCCCAACGTACCGCATCCGTCCAGCTGCACCGAGTGCACATGGACGGCACCGCCGAAGAGGGCCAACGACGCATGAGTGTACGTGTTCCGTGGCCGGGCGTCGAACGGGTCACAGTCGCGCGCTGTGTCAAACCCCCGTGCAGGGCCTGTTGGTGGTCTGCGACGATGCAGGCATGACCGCTGCCACTCCTCCCGTCCAGTCCCCCACCGACCGTCGTGTCTCGGCTCGCATCGGTGCGATCTCCGAGTCCGCGACGCTCGCCGTCGACGCCAAGGCGAAGGCACTCAAGGCCGCCGGGCGTCCGGTGATCGGCTTCGGTGCGGGCGAGCCCGACTTCCCGACGCCCGACTACATCGTCGACGCCGCCGCCGAAGCGTGCCGCAACCCGAAGTACCACCGCTACACCCCGGCGGGCGGGCTCCCCGAGCTGAAGACCGCCATCGCGGCGAAGACGCTGCGCGACTCCGGCTACGCGGTCGAGCCCTCCCAGATCCTGGTGACCAACGGCGGCAAGCAGGCGATCTACGAAGCCTTCGCCACCATCCTGGACCCGGGCGACGAGGTCATCGTGCCGGCCCCGTACTGGACCACCTACCCGGAGTCGATCCGGCTCGCGGGCGGCGTGCCGGTCGACGTGGTCGCCGACGAGACGACCGGCTACCTGGTCTCCGTGGAGCAACTGGAAGCGGCCAGGACGGACCGGACCAAGGTCGTCCTCTTCGTCTCCCCGTCGAACCCGACCGGCGCGGTCTACCCGCGCGAGCAGGTCGAGGCGATCGGCCGCTGGGCCGCCGGGCACGGCCTCTGGGTGATGACGGACGAGATCTACGAGCACCTGGTCTACGGCGACGCCGAGTTCTCCTCGCTGCCCGTGGTCGTGCCGGAGCTGGCCGACAAGTGCATCGTGGTCAACGGCGTCGCCAAGACGTACGCGATGACCGGCTGGCGGGTGGGCTGGCTCATCGCCCCCAAGGACGTCGTCAAGGCCGCGACCAACCTCCAGTCGCACGCGACCTCGAATGTGTCCAACGTCGCCCAGGTGGCGGCCCTGGCGGCCGTCTCCGGCAACCTGGACGCGGTCGCGACGATGCGCGAGGCCTTCGACCGCCGCCGGCGCACGATCGTGCGGATGCTGAACGAGATCGACGGCGTCGAGTGCCCGGAGCCGGAGGGCGCGTTCTACGTGTACCCGTCGGTGAAGGGGCTGCTCGGCAAGGAGCTCCGCGGCAAGCGTCCGGCCGACTCCGTGGAGCTGGCCGCGCTGATCCTGGACGAGGTCGAGGTCGCGGTCGTCCCCGGCGAGGCCTTCGGCACCCCCGGCTACCTGCGGCTTTCCTACGCGCTGGGCGACGAGGACCTGATCGAGGGCGTCTCGCGGCTGCAGAAGCTGCTGGCCGAGGCTCGCGCGTGACGTCTTCGGGTTCCACTGCGTTCGATCGCGCTGCGTAGCGTCACATAGCGTTTCGGCGCATCGCTGAGTGCTTCGCTGAGTGCTTCAGCGCGTCGCACAGCGTTCGATACGGGCTCCCGGCTGCGGCCGGGGGCCCGTATCTGTATTCGGGTCCGCATCCGGGCGGGCGCTCGTTCAGGGAACCGACTACCAAAGGGGCGGGCCGGTACGGCAAGATCTTGGGATGTCGCAGTCTTCCGGTGAGCACCCCCCGCACCCCACGCACCCCCGTCAGCCCCCTCGTGACGTCCGCCTGCTGCCGAAGGCCCATCTGCATCTGCACTTCACCGGGTCGATGCGGCCCAGCACGCTGCTGGAGCTGGCCGACAAGTACGGCGTGCACCTGCCCGAGGCGCTGAGCAGCGCCGAGCCGGCCAAGCTGCGGGCGACCGACGAGCGCGGCTGGTTCCGTTTCCAGCGGCTGTACGACATCGCCCGGTCCTGCCTGCGCTCCCCCGAGGACATTCGGCGGCTGGTGCGCGAAGCCGCCGAGGAGGACGCCAGGGACGGTTCCGGCTGGCTGGAGATCCAGGTCGACCCGACCTCGTACGCGCCCCGGCTCGGTGGCCTGATCCCGACCATGGAGATCATCCTCGACGCGGTGCGCGAGGCGTCCAGGGAGACCGGGGTGGGGATGGCCGTGCTGGTCGCCGCGAACCGGATGAAGCACCCGCTCGACGCCCGCACGCTGGCCCGGCTCGCGGTACGCTACGCCGACCAGGGGGTGGTCGGCTTCGGGCTCTCCAACGACGAACGCCGGGGCTTCGCACGGGACTTCGACCGGGCCTTCGCCATCGCGCGGGAGGGCGGGCTGCTGGCCGCGCCGCACGGCGGCGAGCTCGCGGGGCCGAGCAGTGTGCGGGACTGCCTGGACGACCTGGACGCGGTCCGGATCGGCCACGGCGTACGGGCCGCCGAGGACCCCCGGCTGATGGCGAAGCTCGCCTCACGGGGGGTCACCTGCGAGGTCTGCCCGTCCTCGAATGTGGCCCTGGGCGTGTACGAGAAGCCGGAGGACGTGCCGCTGCGGACCCTCTGGGACGCCGGCGTGCCGATGGCGCTGGGGGCCGACGACCCGCTGCTGTTCGGGGCCCGGCTGGCCGCGCAGTACGAGCTGGTGCGCGAGTACCACGGCTTCTCGGACGAGGAGTTGGCTGAGCTGGCCCGCCAGTCGGTACGGGCGTCGGCCGCGCCGACGGGCATCCGGGAGACGCTCCTCGGCGGCATCGACGGCTGGCTGGGCGGCGGGGCGGCGGGTGCCGGTGGGACGGGCCTCGGCGGGATCGGCCTCGGCGGGATCAGCGGGGCCTAGGCCTCCCCGGCCTAGGCCTCACGGGCGTGTCCTCAGACGCGGGTGTCCTCAGAGACTGCGGTGCGTTTCAGAGGCTGACGCCGACCGTCACCGGTTCATTCACCAGGGTCACCCCGAACGCCGCGTGGACGCCGGTGACGACCTCCCGGGCCAGTGTCAGCAGGTCCTCGGTGGTGGCCGTGCCCCGGTTGGTGAGGGCGAGCGTGTGCTTGGTGGAGATGCGGGCCGGTCCTGTCCCGTAGCCCTTGGTGAAGCCGGCCTTGTCGATGAGCCAGGCCGCCGACGTCTTGAACCGGCCGTCCTCGGTGGGGAAGCCGGGGGGTGTGACGTCCGGGCCGAGGCGGTCCAGGGCGCGGGCGAGGAACGCCTCGTGCTCGGCCGGGGTGAGGATCGGGTTGGTGAAGAACGAGCCCGCCGACCAGGTGTCGTGGTCGTCCGGGTCCAGCACCATGCCCTTGCCCGCACGCAGCGCGAGGACGGTGTCCCGCGCGGTGGCGGCCGGCACCCGCTCACCCGCCCGGACGCCCAGGACGCGGGCCGTCTCCGGGTACTTGAGCGGGGCGGACAGCCCGCCCGCGTCCTCCAGCGCGAAGCGCACCCGCAGCACGACGAAGCGGTCGGGGTCCTGCTTGAACCGGCTGTGCCGGTAGGAGAAGCCACAGTCGGCGTTGGGGATGGTGACGGTCTCGCCGGTCCGGCGGTCGTAGGCGATGACCTCGGTGATCGTCGCGGAGACCTCCTGGCCGTACGCCCCGACGTTCTGGATCGGGGTCGCGCCGGCCGAGCCCGGGATACCGGCGAGGCACTCGATTCCGGCCAGACCCGCGTCGACGGTGCGGGCGACGGCGTCGGTCCACACTTCTCCGGCGGCCAGTTCGAGGCGCGTGCCGGTGAGGTCGAAGCCGCGGGTGGCGATGCGCAGGGCGGTGCCCTCGAAGCCCTTGTCGCTGATCACGAGGTTGCTGCCGCCGCCGATGATCAGCAGCGGGGTCCCGCCGTCGTCCGCCGCGCGGACCGCCTCGATCACCTCGTCGTCAGTGGTCGCCGTCACGAGGCGGGTCGCGGGGCCGCCGAGCCGGAAGGTGGTGAGCGGGGCGAGGGGGGCTTCCTGGAGTTCCTGCACGGGGTCCAGCGTACGAGGGCGCCGGGGCGCGGGCGGCACGGGGCGCGGGCGGCCCCGTAGCGGTCGCACCGCGTGCCGCGCCGGGGCGGGAGCGGCCGGCCACCCGCTGCGCCCGCTCGCGCCGGGCGGGGGCGGCCCCGTACGCGCTGCTGCGCCCTCCTGGACAGTGGGCCAGCTCCCCCGCACCCGCTCCGCTACGCGCCGAGCCCCTCCCGCCAGGGCGGGAGGGGCTCGGGCCTTCGATCGGCGGCTGGGCGGCCTGTGGGCCGGCCTTCGGCCAGGGGCGGCAACCGGCCGCTACGCAGACACCCGCGTCTTCGCCGGGGACTTCGTGGTCGAGATCCCCAGGTCCCCGCCCACAGTCCCGCCAGGCACCCGCGTCGCGCGCTGCCCGCCCGGGATCAGCAGGGCGGCGAGTGCGCCGAGGGCCACCGCCGACGCGCCGACCCACAGGGCCGGGGTCAGGCCGTCGGAGAAGTGCCGGGCGGACTCGTAGCCGCCCCGGGCGGAGAAGACGGAGGCGAGGATCGCGATGCCGAGCGCGCCGCCGACCTCGCGCAGGGCGTTGTTCGCGCCGGACGCGATGCCCTGTTCCTCGGTGCGGACGCTGCTCATGACCAGGTTGGCGGACGGGGCGAAGTACATCCCCATCCCGACGCCGCTGACGATCAGGGACGGGATCTGATCCCCGTACGAGACGTCGGGAGACACGGTGAGGGCGAACAGGGCCAGCCCGAGCGCCTGGAGCGCGAGGCCCCCGGCGACGATCAGCCGGCCGCCGATGCGGTCGGAGAGCGCTCCGGCGATCGGCGCGACGATCATCGGCATCGCGGTCCACGGCAGCATCCGCACGCCCGCTTCCATCGGGCTGTAGCCGCCGACGCCCTGGAGGAACTGGCTGATCAGGAAGATCGACCCGAACATGCCGAGGAACATCAGCAGACTCGCGACGTTGATCGCGGTGAAGGCCCGGCTGCGGAACAGCCGCATCGGCAGCATCGGGGCGGGGCTGCGGAGTTCGTACGCCACGAAGGCGACCAGCAGGGCGGCTCCGACGAGCAGCGAGGTCAGGATGGGGGCGCTGGTCCAGCCTTCGGCGTTGCCGCGGACCAGGGCGTAGACGATGCCGAACAGGCCGGCGCTGGCGAGCGCGGTGCCGGGCAGGTCCAGCCGGGAGTTGGCGCCCCGGCTCTCCTGAAGGCGGAGCAGGGCGAGCGGCAGCAGGACCAGGCCGATCGGCACATTCAGCCAGAAGATCCACTCCCAGGAGACATGCTCGGTGAGCGCGCCGCCGATGAGCGGCCCCGAGGCGATGGCGAGGCCGTTGACCGCGCCCCAGATCCCGAAGGCCATGCCGCGCCGCGCGGCCGGGACCGCCGCGGTGAGCAGGGTGAGGGTGAGCGGCATCATGATCGCCGCTCCCGCGCCCTGGACGGCTCGGGCGGCGATCAGCCCGTCGATGCCGGGGGCGAGGGCCGCCGCGGCGGAGGCGCCGGTGAAGATCACCAGGCCGGTGGCGAACAGCTTGCGACGGCCGAAGCGGTCGCCGAGCGCGGCGCCGAACATCAGGAGGACGGCGAAGGTGAGCGTGTAGGCGTTCACCGTCCATTCGAGGTCCTCGATGGCGCCGCCGAGGTCCTCACGGATCGAGGGCAGGGCGGTGGTGACGACCAGGTTGTCGAGCGCGGCCATGAAGCCCGCGCCGCTGGTGATGATGAGCGCCCAGATCATGGTGCTGCGGCGGTACGGCCGCGCGGCTTCGGCGGGGGGCGCCTGTCCTTTCCGGCCGGTCCGGGCTGCCTGGTCCGTCTGGTCCGGTCGGCCTGTCTGGTCTGTTGGGTCCGCCTGACGTTCTTGCCTTGCTCCCTGTTCCTGTTCCATGACTCCCCCTGATGATTAGTTATTGATGACTAACTCTTACGGGCAGAAATGTGCACGGCTCATCACCGCGTTTCGCTCTACCGGGCGACCCCGCGCTACCGGGGGACCCGCAGCTCAGACATGTCGAGCCCCGACCAGACGCGATGGCCCTCCGGGAAGCCCAGCGCCACCAGCACGTTGATCAGCATCCCGCAGGCCAGAAAGTCGGTGGTCTCCGCGGCGTCCCCGCCGAAGGCCAGCTTCGACTGGTCCCAGAGATCGGCCCAGCCGGCCCGGATCGCGGCGCCGAACTCCGAGTCCCCGGCGGCCTCGGCGGAAGCCACGGCGACGTACATCTGCATCTGCATCAGCAGCATGTCGCGGTCGTCGATGAGGCGCATATAAGCAGCGGCCATGGCCTCCATCGGCGACGCCTCCGGGCGCGCCTCCAACTCCTCGGCCATGGCCTTGCGGGTCTTCAGCAGGCAGCGCTCCGAGGCCGCGAGGAAGATCGCCTGCTTGCTGGGGAAGAGCCGGAAGAGATACGGCTGCGAGACGCCCACCCGGCGAGCGATCGCCTCGGTCGACGTTCCGTTGTAGCCGCCGCGGGCGAATTCGGTGATCGCCGCGCGGATGACGCTCTCGCGCCGCTCCTCTGCACTCATCCTTGCCATGCAAGCTAAGTTAGTGGCCAATCACTACCCTAGTCAAGGACGAAATCGCCCCCGGCGCGAAAGCCGGGGGCGACTCGGGACGGTTCGGCGCGCTGCGCCTGGCCCGCCCTGCCGTCGGGCAATGCCGTCAGACCTTGTCGTCAGGCCACGCCGTCAGACCTTGCCGTCAGGCCAGCCGGAGCACGGCGCGGGACATGCCCAGCACCTTCTGGCCGGCGTTCATCGCGACGAGGTCCACCCGGACCGTACGGGCGTCGTCGTCGAGCTTGGCGGCGACCTTGGCGCTGACCTCGATCAGCGCGCCCACGCCGTCGTTCGGGACCACGACGGGCTTGGTGAAGCGCACGCCGTACTCGACGACGGCTGCCGGATCGCCTGCCCAGTCGGTGACCACCCGGATCGCCTCGGCCATGGTGAACATGCCGTGCGCGATGACGTCGGGGAGGCCGACCTCCTTGGCGAACTTCTCGTTCCAGTGGATCGGGTTGAAGTCGCCGGAGGCACCCGCGTACCGCACGAGCGCGGCGCGGCTCACCGGGAAGGACTGCGCGGGCAGTTCGGTGCCGACCTCGACATCGTCGTAGCGGATCTTCGCTGCCATCTCAGCCCCCTTCGGCGGCACGGGCCACCAGCATCGTGTGCGCGGTCACCACGTGTTCGCCGTGCTCGTCGTGCACCTCGCCGCGGACCGTCAGGACGTCGTTCCCCGCGAGGGACTTGATCGAGTCGATGGTGGTGCTGACCGAGAGCCGGTCGCCCGCGCGAACGGGGCGGGAGTAGGCGAACTTCTGGTCGCCGTGCACGACCCGGCTGTAGTCCAGGCCGAGCTGCGGATCGTCGACGACCTGGCCGGCCGCCTTGAAGCTGATCGAGAAGACGAAGGTCGGCGGGGCGATCACATCGGGGTGACCGAGCGCCTTGGCGGCTTCGGGATCGGTGTACACCGGGTTGGAGTCGCCCACGGCCTCGGCGAACTCGCGGATCTTCTCCCGGCCCACTTCGTACGGCGCGGTGGGCGGGTAAGTCCGCCCGACGAAGGACTGGTCGAGCGCCATGGGCTCGCTACCTCCTGCAGCGTGATGACAGTAATACCGGAGTCGCCGGGAGAACCCGGCGACGACGGAAACCGTCGAAGCCCGGCACCCGACCGGGCCGGGAACCCAGGGTGACCGGGACGCCCGGCACATGCCGCGAGGCCGTACCCGAAAAACGGGTACGGCCTCGCAATACAAGCCTGTAGGAGCTACTTAGCGCGTTTCGCGGTGCGCGGTGTGCGCGTTGCAACGCGGGCAGTGCTTCTTCATCTCAAGACGGTCCGGGTCGTTACGCCGGTTCTTCTTGGTGATGTAGTTCCGCTCCTTGCACTCCACGCAGGCCAGCGTGATCTTCGGGCGGACGTCTGTGGCAGCCACGTGAGTGCTCCTTGACGGACGGGACGGATGAACGCATAAAAGAGTAGCCGATCGAAGGACCGAGCCCACAATCGGCTACTGTCAGTAGCGGTGACCGGACTTGAACCGGTGACACAGCGATTATGAGCCGCTTGCTCTACCGACTGAGCTACACCGCTTAGATGTGTGCCCGCCCCACCATACGGTGAAGCGCTTGCACATCAGAGCCCCAATGCGGAATCGAACCGCAGACCTTCTCCTTACCATGGAGACGCTCTACCGACTGAGCTATTGGGGCGAGCGAGGAAGACATTACACGGTCGACCGCCGAAGGTGAAATCCGTATCGGGCCTGGGCAACAGCGGTCCCAAAGACCACGCCGGTACGACTATTCAGCCCCTCCGCGCATCCTCCGCGAAGCGGACCGGAGTGCCCCCTAGGCTCGGCACGCACTGCGTGATCTTGACCACGCCGGCCTCCCCGCCGAGTACGGCTTCGCACCACTGAGCACCGCTTCATATGACTCAACGTGGCTTCACATGGCTTCACACCGTTTCGCCATGCTTCACAACGCCTCGCAATCCTTTGTCTCGCAACACTGTGTACCGCCTTCACCCACCGGGGAGCGCGATGCCCGACCACCAGGCGCAGCAGCCGAACGACCCCGACGAGAGCGCCCCGGCGGCGGCCCGTGGGAGCGCCGCCCTGGTGCTCACCGGCGCCCGGCTCGCCGACGGCCGGATCGTGGACGTACGGCTCAGCGCGGGCCGCATCGAAGCCGTCGGGACGCCGGGCAGCCTCGTCCCCGGCACTCGCGTGGACCTCAACGGCTACCTGCTGCTGCCCGCCCCTGCAGAGCCGCACGCGCACTCCGACACGGCCCTGACCGCCGACGCCGACGGTCCCGTCCCGTACGCCGTCGAGGACGTCCAGCGCCGGACCACGGAAGCCGCCCTGCTCCAGCTCGGCCACGGCGCGACGGCGCTGCGCAGCCATGTGCGGATCGGCGACGTGCAGGAACTGCGCTCGCTCGAAGCCGTGCTGCAGGCCCGGCGGGCGCTGCGCGGCCTGGTCGACGTGACGGCGGTGGCGGTGCCGCGGGTGCTCACCGGCGTGGCCGGGGCGGACGGGCTGGCGATGCTGCGGGACGCGGTGAAGATGGGCGCGGCGGTGGTCGGCGGCTGCCCCGACCTCGACCCCGACCCGATGGGCTACGCCGAGGCCGTCCTGAAGCTCGCGGCCGAACACGGCTGCCCCGTCGATCTGCACACGGACGGCGACGATCCGGCGCGGCTCGCCCGGCTCGCCGCCATGGCCGGCGGGCTGCGGCCGGGCGTCGTACTGGGTCCGTGCGCGGGCCTGGCGCGGCTGCCACGGGACGCGGCGGCCAGGGCCGCGGACCAGCTCGCCGCGGCGGGCATCACGGTCGTGTGCCTGCCGCAGGGCGATTGCGGCGCATTGGAGCAGCGGGGGGCGCGTGTCTCCCAGTGCGCGCCGGTGCGACTGCTGCGCGCGGCGGGGGTCCGGGTCGCCGCGGGCAGCGGGGCGCTGCGCGACGCGGCCAACCCAGTGGGCCGCGGCGACCCCCTGGAGGCCGCCTTCCTGCTCGCCTCGCGCGGCGAGACCGGCCCGGAGCAGGCGTACGAGGCGGTGAGCACCGGTGCCCGGATGGCGTTGGGGCTGCCCGAGGTGCGGGTGGAGGCCGGGTTTCCGGCGGAGCTGCTCGCGGTGCGCGGAGAGCGGATCGCGGGCGTGCTGTCGCTGCCGTACAGCCGGATCGTGGTGCACCGCGGCCGGGTGGTGTCGCGGACGAGCGCGGTGCGGGAGTACTGCGAGTCGGCGGCGACGGTCCCGCCGGCTCTGCCGCGACAGTCGTCGCGGACGGCGGGGGCGCGGGGGCATAGGCCGCGGGGGGACGGGCAGCGGGGTACGGGCCCCTGG